>JBEBAV010000085.1:0-3255 GCA_041158725.1 Actinomycetota bacterium | reverse complement strand
CACTCATCACTGAGCAGTTCGCCCAGGAGAACACCGCAGGTGTTCGCCTCAACCTGATGAGTTTTGGATTCAAATACGGAACCCCCACTGATGTGGATCTCATTGCTGATGGCCGCTTTTTGCCTAACCCGTTCTGGATCCCAGAACTACGGGGGAGTACCGGCATGGATAAGCCTGTCTCCGACTATGTGCTCAGCCAGCCTGGAGCTATGGAATTTGTTGAAAACTACGCCAAAGCTCTTGAGCCCGTGCTGGCTGGGTACCAGCGGGAGAACAAACGTCACGCGACCATCGCCATCGGATGCACCGGTGGAAAGCACCGCTCAGTTGCGTTGACCGAGGAATTGGCCAAGCGAATAGAGAAGCTTCCTGGCGTGGTGGTGCGCGTCAAGCACAGAGATTTTGGTCGCGAATAGCGCCGAAAACGTCATTACTACTGAAGAAACAAAGAGGAAATTGGGGAAATGGGTCTCACTGAGAACGTCAAACAAGAACTGATCACTGTCGGCGCTGGAAAGACCAGCGTTCGAACAGCAGAACTGGCAACCGTTCTACGTTTCGCTGGTGGGTTGCACACCATCTCTGGCCGTATTGCTGTCGAAGCAGAGCTTGACTCGCAGGAGCTCGCTACCCGTGTGCGCAAGGATTTGGCAGAGATCTACGGCGTTCGTTCCGAAGGTCGCCTGTCACCCAACTCTGGTGGCAAGAACGCTCCCACATTCCTCGTTCGTGTACTCGACGGTGAGACACTCGCCCGCCAGACCGGTTTGCTTGATGCACGTCGTCGTCCTATCCGCGGTCTCCCAAACAAGCTCACCACCGGCAACCTCGAAGACCTCTCCGCCATTTGGCGTGGAGCATTCTTGGCAGCTGGTTCATTGACTGACCCAGGCCGCTCTGCCGCCCTGGAGATCGTGTGTCCGACCAACGAAGCAGCGATGGCTCTCGTGGGGGCGGCAAACCGCCTGCAGTTTGCCGCCAAAGCACGTGAAGTGCGCGGTGTTCACCGCGTCGTTATTCGCGAAGACGAAGCCATTTCGGCAGTGCTCACCATCATGGGCGCCACAGAGACGGTAAAGAACTGGGAGGAGCTTCGTCAGCGCCGAGAAGTTCGCGCAACAGCCAACCGCCTGGTCAACTTCGACGATGCGAACCTGCGCCGTTCCGCTCAGGCCGCAGTAGCTGCGTGTGCACGTGTGGAGCGTGCACTGGAGCTCCTGGGTGATGACATCCCCGAGCACTTGAAGTATGCAGGGGAGTTGCGTTTGAACTTCCGTGACGCCAGCTTGGATGAGCTCGGTCACCACGCAGATCCACCCATGACCAAGGATGCCGTTGCCGGCCGTATCCGTCGCTTGTTGGCGATGGCAGATAAGCGGGCACAGGATCTGGGTGTCCCCGGAACTGAATCGGCTGTCCCAGAAGATATCGACGCTTAATTCCCTGAAAAAACCACCCGTTTTCGGCAATAAACTTGATGCTGAGACGGTTATCACCAGTAAGACCCAACCGAACGTTCTAAGGAGAACACCCCGTGGGAAACTACACACTGCCCGAACTGGACTACGACTACGCAGCCCTTGAGCCCTACATCAGCGCAACCATCATGGAGCTGCACCACAGCAAGCACCACAAGGCATACGTTGACGGTGCAAACACCGCACTCGAGAAGCTCGCTGAAGCTCGTGACAAGAACGACTTTGCCAACGTGAACAAGCTCCAGAAGGACTTGGCATTCCACCTCGGTGGTCACACCAACCACTCGATCTTCTGGAAGAACCTGACCCCAGGTACTGAAGAGCGCCCCACTGGTGAACTCGCTGCGGCTATCGATGAGTACTTCGGATCCTTCGACGCATTCAAGGCACAGTTCAACGCTGTTGCTCTCGGCCTGCAGGGTTCTGGCTGGGCATTCCTGGCATGGGATGCACTCGGAAAGAACCTCATCATTGAGCAGCTTTACGATCAGCAGGGCAACATTGCAGCTGGAACCATCCCGCTGCTCATGCTCGACATGTGGGAGCACGCCTTCTACCTGGACTACAAGAACGTCAAGGGTGACTACGTCACCGCCTTCTGGAACATCATCAACTGGGCTGATGTTTCGGCGCGTTTCGACGCTGCACGTAAGGGCGCATCCAGCGTCCTGCTATTCTCTTAGTAGTTGACAACGGGTGTCCTGAAGCTTTTCGGGGCACCCGTTCCTACTGATTTTTATCTTGTAATACCCTCCCTCCACCATCACCACCACTGGAGCACTCCGCTCCCTTACATCACTTGGAGACGAAGTGACTGTCAAAGTTGGAATCAACGGTTTCGGCCGTATCGGACGTAACTACTTCCGTGCTGCACTCGCACAGGGCGCAGACATTGAAATTGTTGCCGTCAACGACCTCACCGACACTAAGGTGCTCGCGCACCTGCTGAAGTACGACTCGGTAACTGGTCGTTTGGACGCTGAAGTTTCTCACGACGCTGAGAACATCATCGTGAATGGCAAGAAGATCAAGGTTCTTGCAGAGCGCGACCCTGCTGACCTCGGTTGGGGCAAGCTCGGCGTAGACGTAGTTATCGAGTCCACTGGACGCTTCACTGACCGCGCAAACGCTGAAAAGCACATCGCTGCAGGGGCAAAGAAGGTTCTCATCTCTGCTCCTCCCACCGGTAACGACATTCCTACCTTTGTCATGGGTGTCAACAATGAGAACTACGACGCTGCCAACGACCACGTCATCTCGAACGCGTCCTGCACCACCAACTGCCTCGCACCTCTCGTGCAGGTATTTGACAAGGAATTCGGCATTGTCACTGGTCTGATGACCACTGTTCACGCCTACACCGCAGACCAGAACCTGCAGGACGGTCCACACTCTGACCTGCGCCGTGCACGTGCTGCCGCAGTCAACATCGTCCCTTCCTCGACCGGAGCTGCAAAGACCATCGGTAAGGTTCTTCCCGAGCTCAACGGCAAGCTGGACGGTTTTGCACTCCGCGTTCCCGTACCAACCGGTTCGATCACTGACCTCACCATCCAGGTTGAGAAGCCCGTAACCGAGGATCAGGTCAAGGCTGCCTTCAAGGCTGCTGCAGAGGGACCCCTCAAGGGCATCCTGAAGTACACCGAAGACGAGATCGTTTCCTCTGACATCGTGACCGACCCACACTCGTCGATCTTCGACGCTGGTCTGCTGCGTGTTCTGGGTAACCAGGTCAAGATCTCCAGCTGGTACGACAACGAGTGGGGTTACTCCAACC
>JBEBAV010000084.1:0-4089 GCA_041158725.1 Actinomycetota bacterium | reverse complement strand
CGTTGAAGGTTTCCTTGGTGGCCTTGTCCTTGACCAGTTCGATTGCGAAGAAGTATCCGTCACCACGAACATCACCAACGATGGGGATGTCCAGAAGCTTCTCGAGCTCAGCACGGAACAGTGGCGAGTTGGTGCGCACGTTCTCGTTGAGCTTCTCTTCTTCGAAGATGTCGAGGTTTTCCAGAGCAACAGCTGCCGAAACGGGGTGACCTGCGAAGGTGTAGCCGTGAGGGAAGTAGTTGGTTCCCTTGGAGAAGGGCTCGTAGATCTTGTCGGAGATGATGGTTGCACCGATAGGGGAGTAACCACTGGTCATACCCTTAGCGCAGGTAATCATGTCGGGAACGTAGCCGTAGGCGTTGCAGGCAAACATTTCACCGATTCGACCGAATGCACAAATAACCTCATCCGAGACCATGAGTACGTCGTGCTTGTCGCAGATTTCGCGCACGCGCTGCATGTATCCGGGAGGGGGTGCGAATGCTCCACCAGAGTTCTGTACGGGCTCGAGGAAGACAGCTGCAACAGTGTCGGGGCCTTCGAACTCGATCATTTCTTCAATACGGTTAGCAGCCCACTGACCGAATGCGTAGAGGTCATCCTGGTGCTGTTCAGCGCGGTAGAAGTTGGTGTTGGGCACGCGGAAGGTGGAAGGAACCAGAGGCTCGAACATTTCCTTCATCGCAGGGATACCGGTAATCGACAGAGCACCCTGAGGGGTTCCGTGATACGCCACTGAGCGAGAGATCACCTTGTGCTTGGTGGGCTTGCCCATTTTCTTCCAGTATTGCTTGGCCAGCTTGAAAGCAGTTTCAACAGCTTCACCACCACCGGTGGAGAAGAAGACCTTGTTGAGGTCACCTGGTGCATAGTCAGCCAGACGGTCAGCCAATTCAATGGCGGAAGGGTGTGCGTAGGACCAGATGGGGAAGAAGGCGAGTTCTTCAGCCTGCTTTGCAGCAGCTTCAGCCAAACGCTTGCGACCGTGACCTGCCTGCACCACGAACAAACCAGAGAGACCATCAATGTAGCTCTTGCCCTGAATGTCGGTGATCATGTGACCGTCACCCTTGACGATGATGGGGACACCGTTCTCGTGCATGACAGACTGACGAGTGAAGTGCATCCAGAGGTGGTCGTTGGCCTTCTTCTGGAGGTCCTTGTTGTTGTAGACAGGTGCTACATAAGGCTTCTCTGCCCCAGTTGCAGCTGCAGGAGTAACAACATGAGCGGATGCTGCGTGAGCAGCAGCTTTGGTTTTCCGAGAGGTGAATAACGGCATTTTTTATCGCGTTCCCCAGTTATATAACTGTTTGTGGAGCTTGAGGTAAACGAAGGTTTCGGTTGAAACCACTCCCTCAAGCTTTCGGATCTGTTCGTTGAGAAGATTAATGAGATCTTCGTCAGACTCACAGACAACTTCAGCCATGATGTCGAATGACCCGGCGGTAAGCACCACGTAGTCGACGGCTTGTAAAGAGGCCAGCTTGTCGGCGATGGCACGGGTGTCACCCGAGCAGCGCAGGCCGATCATTGCTTGGCGATAGAACCCCAGTTGCATCGGGTCAGTGACAGCGACCACTTGCATCACGCCGGCATCTGTCAGCTTCTGCACGCGCTGGCGAACAGCAGCCTCAGACAGACCCACCGCTTTACCGATTTCGGCGTAGGAACGGCGGCCGTCTTCCTGCAGCTGTTCGATGATGGCTTTGGACACCTCATCGAGCTGGGCGGCACGTGTCTTAGAGTTCATGCGTTAGATTCTGGCAGTAAATATGGCCACTAGCAAGTGAAACCGCACATTTCTGGGTATAAAACTACGAAATCCTAAGAAAAGCACTTCATTTACTATCGGTTTTCGTCTTATGCTGGGTTCATGAGTACTCACGCTTTGAAGAACTTTGTCAATGGCCAGTTTGTCGAATCCAGCTCGGATGAGCGCCTCGAGATTCTCAACCCCGCCACCGAAGAGGTCTATGCCACCAGCCCTGTCTCGAACGAGAAGGATGTTGCCGACGCCTATGGCGCCGCGGCAACAGCATTCGAAGCGTGGGGTGAGACCACTCCCAGCGAACGTTCACTCGCACTGTTCCGCATCGCTGATGCGATGGAGTCTCGTGCTCGTGAATTTGCTGAGGTGGAATCCCGTGACACCGGTAAGCCGCTCGAAACCCTCGTGGAATACGAAATCATGCCCTCGGTGGACCAGATCCGCTTCTTCGCAACCGCTGCTCGTCACCTCGAAGGTAAGTCTGCCGGCGAATACATGGCCGACCACACCTCGATGATTCGCCGTGAGCCCATTGGTGTCATTGGTCAGGTCACGCCCTGGAACTATCCGCTCAACATGGCGGTGTGGAAGTTCGCACCCGCTATCGCGGCAGGAAACACCATCGTGCTCAAGCCGTCAGATACCACCCCTGCCTCCACGATGCTGCTGGCCGAAATGGCGTCGGAGTTCCTGCCCGCAGGTGTGTTCAACGCCGTAATGGGTAGCCGTGACACCGGTAAAGCAATGGTGGAGAACAAGACTCCACAGATGATCTCCATCACCGGTTCTGTTCGTGCGGGGATGGAAGTAGCCAAGTCTGCAGCCACTGACCTCAAGCGCGTCCACCTCGAACTCGGTGGCAAAGCGCCGGTTATCGTCTTCGACGATGCCGACATTCCTTCCGCAGTGGAGGGCATCGTGGGTGCTGGTTACTTCAACGCAGGCCAGGACTGCACCGCAGCCACGCGTCTGCTCGTTCAAGAGGGCATCTATGACGAATTCATGGCAGAGCTGGTGAAGTATGCACGCGCCAATGCCATCACCGGCTCACCACTGGATGCCAACACCATGTTTGGTCCGGTCAACAACGTGAACCAGTTGGCTCAGGTCCAAGGCTTCATTGAGCGCCTGCCCGATAACGCTGTCATTGAACTCGGTGGCAAGCGTCAAGGTGACACAGGTTACTTCCACGAAGCAACCATCATTTCCGGTCTCAAGCAAACCGATGAGGTCATCCAGAACGAGATCTTTGGGCCGGTCATGACCGTGCAGAAGTTCACCGATGAAGCACAGGCACTGACCTGGGCCAATGACGTGAACTATGCCCTGGCGTCATCGGTGTGGACACAGAATCACGGGCGAGCCATGCGCATGGCCAAGAAGCTCGACTTTGGCTGCGTGTGGATCAACACCCACATCCCTATCGTTGCTGAGATGCCTCACGGTGGTTTCAAGCACTCCGGATACGGCAAGGACCTCTCCGGTTACGGCTTTGATGACTACACCCGCATCAAGCACGTGATGAGCTACATCGGGAACTAAGCCGGAGTTATTCCGAGGTTTATTCCCGCACGACTGGGCCCGCTGTGAGCAATCACGCGGGCCAGTTCTGTAATGGCCTGCGCGGCAGGATCTGCGGGGTGTGAGAGCACGATGGGGGTTCCCTCATCGCCGCCTTCACGCAAGCCTAGACTCAGTGGAATCTTGGCAAGAACTTCAACAGGATTGTCTTGACCAATGCTCAGTTCGTTCGCCACGGTCTCGGCACCGCCTTCACCAAAGAGGGCCAGTGCTGAACCATCTGGCAAGACCAATGGCCCCATGTTCTCCACCACGCCAAGGATGCGCTGACCGGTCTGGCGGGCAAGAACACCCGCACGAACAGCCACATCACTAGCGGCATTCTGTCCCGTGGAGACCACAAGCACTTCTGCGTTGGGCAGTTGCTGGCCCACGGTAATGGCAACATCACCGGTGCCAGGAGGTAAGTCAAGGAGAAGGAAGTCAAGGTCACCGAAATAGACGTCGGTCAGGAACTGAGTAATCGTGCGCTGAAGCATCGGTCCACGCCAAGCAACAGCCGCATTGGCATTCTCCACGAACATGCCAATGCTGATGACCTTCACGTCGTGACCTACCGGCGGCACAATCATGTCGTCCAGGCGGGTGGGCTTTGCGGCAACACCATCTGGAGCAAGACCCATCAGGGCAGGAATAGAAAAGCCATAAACATCGGCATCCAGGATGCCAACACGGAAACCTTGCTTCGCCAGGGCAGCTGCCAGGTTGGCAGTCATGGTTGACTTTCCCACCCCACC
>JBEBAV010000083.1:0-8006 GCA_041158725.1 Actinomycetota bacterium | reverse complement strand
CGCGATGTTGTGGCAGAGATTGTGTCCCTCAACCAGCTTCACGGCGAAGTGCAGGCTGGCCAGAAGATCGCTATTCCTGCCGGGTACTAACACATATTCTTCTTTTCCACACACTGCCGGTCCCATCGGGGCCGGCATTTGTGTCTTAACTCCGCCCGTAAACTTAAACAGTGACCTCCTTTGAAGAACTCCCCATTCGTGATGACCTGCGTGGATTGAAGCCTTACGGCGCACCCCAGGCACATGTTCGGGTTGAGCTCAATGTGAACGAGAACACACACCCGGTTCCACCTGCAGTGGTCGATGACATTTTGGGTCGCATCCACACCGCCTTGGGAAACATCAACCGCTACCCAGACCGTGAATTCACCAGTCTTCGTGTTGCTTTGGCGGCCTATCTAGGCCACGGGCTTACTGCCGATAACATCTGGGCAGCAAATGGCTCTAACGAGGTTATTCAGCAGCTACTGCAGGCTTTTGGTGGACCTGGACGTTCTGTCCTGGCCTTCCCTCCCACGTACTCCATGCACTCGATCATTGCTTCGGGAACGGGAACACAGTGGATTCCTGCGCAGCGCGATGCTGACTTCGAGATCTCTCCGGCAACAGCAGTAGCTGCAATCCAGGAACACAAGCCTGACATTGTTTTCTTCTGCACGCCCAACAACCCCACAGGTACTCCTGTGTCGTTGGAGACCATTGCGGCTGCCTATGACGCAACTGAAGGCATTGTCTTCGTTGATGAGGCTTATGCGGAGTTTGCTCCCGAAGGTGAACCAACTGCGCTGAGCTTGTTGGCTGGTCGCCCACGCCTCGTGGTCTCCCGCACGATGAGTAAAGCTTTTGCTTTTGCCGGTGCGCGGTTGGGCTACTTGGCCGGTGATCCTGCTGTTGCAGATGCGTTGCGTTTGGTGCGTTTGCCTTATCACCTCTCGGCGTTGACTCAAGCAGCTGCTGAAGGCGCTCTGGCACACACACCAGAAATGCTGGCCATGGTTGATGACATCCGTGGACAGCGCGATCGTCTTGTCGTCGAGCTTGCTGCGTTGGGATATACCCCCTATCCCTCGAGTGCGAACTTTGTGCTCTTCGGTGGTGTTCGTGATCCCCAGGATGTCTTTGAAAAGCTGTTGGCTCAGGGAATCATCATTCGTGACATTGGTATGCCACACCACCTCCGGGTGACCGCAGGAACTGAGTCTGAGACCACCGAGTTCCTCAATGCTCTGGCGGCCATTGACGGCTCGATAAATGGTGCTCTCTAAGCCCTACTAAACTGGTGTTATGACTACAGCACCGCGCATTGCGAGCATTTCTCGCACCACGAGCGAGTCAAGCATTGAGCTCACCATCAATCTTGACGGCACGGGTGTGAGCAAAATCGAGACGACTGTTCCGTTCTTTGATCACATGCTGACCGCGTTTGCTAAGCACTCCCTCTCTGACCTCACCGTCAAGGCTTCTGGTGACATCCACATCGATGTTCACCACACTGTTGAAGACATCGGCATCTCCTTGGGTCTAGCTATTCGCGAAGCACTCGGTGACAAGGCTGGTATTTCCCGCTTCGGTGACGCACTTGTTCCTCTCGATGAGGCACTGGTGCAGGCTGTGGTGGACATTTCTGGACGCCCATTCCTAGTTCACTCCGGTGAGCCTGCAGGTTTTGAATTCCACCTCATTGGTGGTCACTTCACCGGTTCTATGGTTCGTCACGTCTTTGAAGCAATCACTTTCAATGCGGGGCTCACCACTCACATTACGGTGTTGAACGGTCGTGACCCTCACCACATTGCTGAAGCAGAATTCAAGGCGTTTGCACGTGCATTCCGCCAGGCGAAGGCTTTTGACCCTCTCGTGCAAGGAATCCCCAGCACTAAGGGTGCTCTGTGACCCCAAAGTCCGTCGTTGTTTTCGACTACGGCACGGGTAACATCCACTCCGCCATCAAAGCGGTTGAGCTCGCAGGAGCACAGGTCGAACTGACGCGCGACAAAACAAAGTGCGCGGAAGCCGACGGTCTTCTTGTTCCTGGTGTGGGAGCGTTTGCGGCAGTGATGGAAGCACTCAACGAAGTTGATGGCGGCGAAATCATTGAACGCCGCCTTGCCGGCGGACGCCCCGTCATGGGTATTTGCGTGGGCATGCAGATCATGTTTGCCAATGGCCTCGAAGGTGGCGTGGACACTCCTGGTTTAGGAGAGTGGGATGAAACCGTGCACAAGCTCGAGGCGCCCGTTCTTCCCCACATGGGTTGGAACACCGTCGAGGTGGGCGAGAACTCGAAGCTGTTCAAGGGCATCGAGAACGAGCGTTTCTACTTCGTGCACTCCTATGGTGTGACCGAGTGGAATCTGGATGTCATTCCACCCTTCCCTAAGCCATCGGTGACCTGGGCAGAACACGGTCAGCGCTTTATCGCTGCCGTGGAGAACGGTCCACTCGTTGCAACCCAGTTTCACCCCGAAAAGTCTGGCGAAGCAGGTATTCAGCTGCTGCGTAACTGGCTCGAGACTCTCTAAGTTCGAAATACACGAAGGAACATCATGACTGCGCCCATTCTTGAGTTGCTACCCGCCGTTGACGTTGCTGAGGGTAAGGCTGTGCGCCTGACTCAGGGCGCTCTGGGCACTGAGACAGACTTCGGTGACCCCGTCGACGCAGCAGCGGACTGGGCGCGTCAGGGTGCTGAGTGGATTCACTTGGTTGACTTGGATGCTGCTTTTGGTCGCGGAGAAAACCGTGCACTGCTGCGTCGCGTGATCGTGGAAGTTCCTGGCGTCAAGATTGAGCTCTCCGGTGGTATTCGTGACGATGCATCTCTCGCATCTGCACTAGAGAGCGGTGCAACTCGTGTGAACTTGGGTACTGCAGCACTCGAAAACCCTGAATGGGCGGCTTCTGCCATTGCTCGTTACGGCGACCAGATTGCAGTGGGTCTCGACGTTCGCGGCGAAACTTTGGCAGCTCGTGGCTGGACTGAAGAAGGGGGCAACCTCTGGGATGTCCTCGCACGCCTGGAAGATGCTGGCTGTTCACGCTATGTCGTGACCGATGTCACACGTGATGGCATGCTCAACGGTCCCAACCTGGAACTGTTGACCGCTATTACCGAGAAGACCGGCAAGCCTGTTGTCGCATCCGGTGGCATTGCGAGCCTGGATGACCTGGTTGCATTGCGCTCGCTGGTTCCTATCGGTGTGGAGGGTGCCATTGTGGGCAAGGCACTCTATGCTCAGAAGTTCACGCTAGAACAGGCCATCGCGGTCGCTTACAACTAGGACTTTTCATGTCTCATTCACACGACGGCCACATGTTTGGATCCTCTGACCACGCAGACTCTGCAGGTCAACCGTGGGAAGGTCGCGAGTTCGAAGAGAACCCATTCGCCACCGACGATGGAACCACCCCAGAACACCTCAAAGCTGCTCTGGATGCCTTCCATGCACTTCCTCTCGATTCTGAAGAGCGTGCAGGTCTTCACATGAATGTGGTGGACGCTATTCGTGTCTCCCGTTTCCTCGTTCCGCTACTTGCAGAAGCTGGGGATGTGGGCGTGAACTCGGCAGGGCTCGTCGTCGACAAGACGCAGGAGCTCGCCATCGTCACTGTTGCCGGCCCCAAGGGCCAGAAAGTTCTCCCTGTCTTCTCCTCTGTTGAAGCCATGCAGAAGTGGAAACCTGAAGCTCGTCCGGTTCCGGTTGAGGCCCGTCGTGCTGCGCTCGCCGCTGCGGCGGACGGTGCCCAGTGGGTTGTTGTTGATCCTCAGAGCCCTACCGAAATTGTTCTTCGTCGTCCCACTGTGGAGGCGATTGCGAAGGGAACCCCGTGGGTTCCTAACCAGATTGATCCCATGCTGCAGCAGGTCTTTAATGACTCGATCACGGATGAACCCTTTGTGAAGGCGATTCGCCTCACATCAGGTGATCCTGACGCACGCGGTTTTGATGAAGAACTTGTTGTTCAGGTTGTTCTTCCACCCAGCCTTGAGCAGAACGAAGTTGAGCGCGTTATTCGCTCATTGTCGAACAAGTGGGCTCAGGAAGAGATTTTCTCTGAACGCGTGGATTCCATGCGCTTACAGCTCGTTCCAGCTGTCTAAAACCTTTTCAGCAGAGACCCAGCCCTAGACGGGCTGGGTCTCTTTGCTGAGAACGGTAATGGACACGTGGCGCTTGCGAGAGATGGCCAGTGCTGTTACCAGCACGCCACCTAGGCTCCAGAGCACCAGTGACGTCACGGCTGAGGCGAATCCGGACACGTTGCCCGAGTTGATGACAGCTTGGAGTGCGGTCACGGCATCATTTGCTGGGGTGAAACTCAACACCGTGTCCAGAAGTGTGGGCACGGTCGAGATCACTCCGGTAACGAGAATGAGGATTCCCACAGCGAGAGAAACCATGCGGCCAAAACCGCCGAGTACTGCATTGAGCGCCTGGTTGGTTGCAGTGAAGGCAATACCAATCAGCGCAGCGATAGCTGCCACACTGGCCCACTGTGCGCCGTCATAGCCGTTGGCAACAGCGATGACAGTTGCTACGGCAACACCCTGAACAACCCCCACCACAGCGGGAACCACGAAGGAGCGTGTGGCCAAGGACAAGGATGATCTTGTCGACTCCAGTAGTCGCTGGGGGAGTGTACGCAGGCCGACAAAGATGGCGAGCGCACCAATCCAGAGCGAGAGCACGACGTAGAGGGGGGTGCTGTTGGCGCCAAAGCTGAGGCTTCCCGCATCCTTGAGTGCAACAGGCGCGGTCACTACCTCAGAGAGCTTCTTGGTTTCTGCCTCGGTGTAGATCGGAATGTTCTTGACTGCCTCGTCCAGGCCATTAGCTAGTTCATTTGAACCGTTAGCAAGTGCCGAGGATCCGGAAGCAATTCCGCTGACGCCATTTGCAATATCAGTACTTCCTGCAGCTAATTGCGTGATTCCTGAGCTCAAGGCTGGCATTCCGCCGGCAAAAGCAGAAGTTCCTGTGGCTATGCCAGCAGTGCCCTGTGCTACGCCTCCTGCCAAGGGAACTAGTTGCTGCGAGAGAGTGCCGCTCAGTGCATCGATAGCTCCACAGTATGTGTAGTTGTTGCTTGTGGCAGTGAGGCAAGCATTTCCTGCATAAGCGCTCAATCCACTCGATGTCTGACCTAACGCTCCAGCAAGCTGTTGTGCGTAGCCGTTTGTGGTTGCGGCACCGTCTGCAATCTGCTGGGTTTGTGCGGGTAGTTCAGATGTTTTGGCATTGAGTGCCCACATCCCAGAGGAGAAGGAGGTTGCACCAGTAGCCAATTGCGCTGCACCATTGGACAGAGAATAAATGCCGTTAGTGAGTTCGTGTGAACCTGATGCTGCTTTACCCAGGCCTTCACTGAGGGAACTAAAGCCAATCAACACGTTCTCGATATAGCTGGCGCTCAACTGTTGGTTGAGCATGTTCACAGCAGTAGAGGTAATGGCAGTCGTGATGGCGTCATCCACCAAACGAGACTTGTCACTCGAGGTGACGTCAATGATCGCCTGCTGAGGGTTTGAAGCGTCACTGAAGGAAGACGTTGCCACCTTGGAGAAATTCTTCGGGATTGTGACAGCAGCAACATATTTGCCACTTGCCAGGCCCTTCTTTGCGCCAGCATCGTCAGTGATTTCCCAGTTGTAGTTGGAAGCGCCATCAGCGCCATCAACCAAACCAGCGGTGAGGAGGCGTCCCAGGGGGGTCAGTTGGCCGTTGATGGTGACGGGCTCATCGTTGTTCACGATGGCGGCGTTCACAGTCTCCAGGCGATCGGTGGGGTTCCATAGTCCCCACATCAGTGTCCCCACCACGATGAGTGGAACAAAGACCAGCGCGGCCAGGGTGATGATGCGGGGCTTGCCTTCGGTCTTGGCGGAATTCTTAGACAGGCGAGTGATCAGTGATGCCATGGTTATGCCTGCACTTTCTTGCTCGAGGATGAGGCATTGTCGAGGTCAAGCACCACCGAATCCACGCGGGGGCTGAGGAAGTTACCCCAGGTCTCCACAGGCATGTCATTTGTTGTTCCGACAATGACGTTGAGTGTGTGACCTGACTTGGTTGCTGCTTCACGTGCTGCGTTCAAGGCATCGGCAACGCCATAACGCTCGCTCTCGGACGAGAGGAAGTCGATGTTGTCGAGAATGATGATCTGAGGCTTCTCTGACGACGCATCCTCAATCGCAGCAACCGTGTTGCGGTTGGCGTGCTCGGAGACATCAATCAGGGCTACGCGCGAGCGCACAGCACCAGAGCGAACCGGAAGAACCATGCCGGCAACCTTGAGCTTTCCTTCATCCGGGCCGAGACGGCCACTCAACGTCAGCAGAAGGGCTGAGGTGGCAATCTTGTCGCTTCCGGTGACAAACAGGGTTGTTCCGGTGGGGACGGTGAATGCCAAGTTGCGGAAGTAGGAGCGAGTACCTTCGGCATTCTTGAGGCTCAAACCCTCTGCAGCAACCACCACGTTCTTCTGGGCAGGCCAGTCAGCAAGTTCAAGCTCGTGCTGAACGCCTTCTCCTTCGACATCAAAGTGGGGCAGGACGCGATCAAGCCACTTGGGCATGTACCAGGCCTTGTCACCTAGAAGCTGCAGAACTGCAGGAACAAAGGTCATGCGCACAATAAATGCGTCCACGAAGATACCCACCGCCAGGGCAAGAGAGATGCCCTTCATGTTGACATCACCTTCAGGAACGAAGGCTGCGAACACCGCAAACATAATCACGGCAGCTGCGGTGACAACCTTCGCCGAACCGACAAAACCGGTGACAATCGACTGTCGTGCCTTGCCCGAGTGAACGTAGTCCTCTCGCATGCGAGCAACAAGGAATACTTCGTAGTCCATGGCCAGGCCAAACAAAATACCCATCACAATAATTGGCATGAAGCTCAGCACAGGACCAGGTCGGTCGATGTGAATGAGGTTCGCTCCGACGCCTTCTTGCATCACGAGTGTGACCACGCCAAAGGCGGCAACAACGCTGAACAGGTAGCCAATGGCGGCCTTAATTGGCACCCAAATCGAGCGGAACACCATGGTCAAAAGAATGAGGGACAGCCCCACGACCACGATTCCAAACGGTAGTAGTGCATTACCTAAACGCTCAGAGACATCAATACCGCTGGCGGTGAAGCCTGTGACGGAGAGGTCAACGCCATACTTCTCCTGGAAGTAGTCGTGCTTGTCTCGAATGGCTTGAACAACAGCCTTGGTCTCTTCAGAAGCAGGAGCACCCTCGGGGATCACTTGGATAATTCCAGTGTCGGCAGTCATGTTGGGAGTTGCGAGGGGAACAGCAGCTACGCCAGGAATCTTCTCCATTTCTGACTTGAGATCATCCATCAAGCCAAGAGGGTCTGTGCTGGTGACAATGGTTCCAGTTACCAGCAGGGGTCCGTTGAATCCTTCGCCGAAGTTTTCCGCCACCAGGTCATACGTAATTCGAGAGCGGTCGTTGGCGGCATTGCTTCCGGCGTCAGGCAAAGCCAATCGCAGGTTCAGCGCAGGCAGGGCAACGATGGTGATAACAGCCACCACGGCGAGGATGGTGACAATGGGGAAGCGGGTAACAGTCTTGACCCAGCCCAGGAAGAAGCGGTTGGGCTTGTGTGACGCAGCTTCTGCCTTCTTAGTTTTCTTCTTCTTGGGGCGCAGGCGCTCGCCGGCGAAGCCCAGAAGTGCTGGAATGAGAGTGATCGAGATAATCACGGCAACACCCACACCAACCGCTGCAGCTACGCCCATCGTGGTGAGAAAGGGGATGCCGGCAATGCCGAGACCCACCAGGGCAATCATCACGGTCAAACCAGCAAAGATCACCGCAGAACCAGCAGTTCCCGTCGCACGAGCGGCGGCTTCCTCGGGGGTGTCGCCCTTGCGCAGCTCGTCCTGGTGACGCGAAATGATGAAGAGGGCGTAGTCAATACCGACCGCAAGTCCCAGCATCAATGCCAGCATGGGGGTGGTTGAGGTCACTTTGGCAAAAGCTGTGG
>JBEBAV010000082.1:0-3190 GCA_041158725.1 Actinomycetota bacterium | reverse complement strand
CCATCAGAGCCACGAACCAGCGCATTCTGATTCTCGAGTTCATGAACAAGGCGGTGAACGGTAGTCAGGGGCAACTGGGAACGTCGAGAAATGGAGGCAAGAGATTGCCTGCGGTGTTTGGCATCAAAAGTGTCCAGCACGGCGAGCGCGCGACCAGTCACGGTGCGGGTTGGTGCGCTCTTTTCGGTCACGATTACAGCCTAGGCTCAGAATTGCTCGAGCGCAGAGCGAAGCTTGACCTCTACCCCTGGCAAATCTTTCTCCACGGTGTCTCGAATAACAGTGGGATCAACAAATGAATATCCATGTGAGATCAGATTTCTTGTTGCTTTCATGAGATGCCACTGTTCCACGAAATAGTGTTCTCTGAATTCGACACTTGTTTGCGAAATCGATTCAATTGAAGCCGCCAAGCGCATACAAACAGCGTCAGCAATAATCGGCTCGTCCATCGTTCCTTGAGTTAAATGTTGGTTGAGGATTTCAATATGTTCCAACGCATCACGAATTAATTCTTCATCTGTTCTACTCACAGGGGCACAGCCTCTCCAAGTACACGATCACGCAAAAACGGCCTGAGGTTCTTCTCGGGAACAACATCAACTTCGACTCCTAACAATTCGCCGAGTGCGAATTCCAGGCGAACCATATCGAAAAGTGTCACACCCTTGTCGAAAGTTGCTAACAGGTCGATATCTGACTTCTCATGCTCCTTGCCCGTAACAACACTTCCAAAGACTTTGAGGTCGCGAGCACCATGTTCCTTGGCAATCTTGATGACTTCTGCACGGTGCTTTCGGAGCTTCTTACCGAGGGGTGTGGTGCCCTGGAAGCGAACGAGCCGAGACACCTCCGGCTGGCTTCTCCCCACGGCAGCAGCTATATCTCGCTGACTCAGCCCCGCTTTGACTCCCGCACGCACAGCATCTACCAAGATCTTCCGAGACCTGGCATGGAGCAGGTCGGCTGCGCGGGCTTGCGCCTGCAGCTGCTCAAAGGAAGAAATCGTATTCATATAGCAAATACTATCATTTATACACAATTCACGACAGGCCAGCATCCGCAAGGATCTTTAGCGAATTAGTGACCGCCGAGTTCAGCGGCGATGGACGCCGCAGCATCGGTCAATGTGGAAACCAGACGGTTGATATCGAGCCTGTTGAGGTGAACGATCACACCCACAGCGGCCACACACTTGCCATTACGCATGATGGGGACAGCAACTGAACCACTCCCCCGGGTCATCTCTTGACGAGTGATTGAATATCCGTTCTTGCGCACCTCTGCCAAATCTTTTCGGAGAGCATCTGGCTGAGTGATTGATTGTGGAGTGGGGCGAGGTAGAGGCCGAGCCAAATACTGCTCGATGGCCTTCTCGGATTGATAGGCCAACAACACCTTGCCCACTCCTGTGGTGTGAAGAGGAAGATGACCACCGGCACGGCTGATGGTGGGAACACTGCGCTCCCCCACGAGACGGTCAACATAGAGCGCCTGACCACGGTCTAGAACAGCCAGTGTGACGTTCTCTCCCGTTTCTTCGTAGAGACGAGCAAGAGTGGGCAGTGCGCTCTCACGCAATCGCTCACTCAAGGGGGCGTGCTGAGCGATAGTCCACAGCTTGGTGCCCACTCGGAACTTGCGGTCACTTCCTTTGCTCAAGAACCCGCCCTGTTCGAGCGTCCCAACGATGCGGTGGCAGGTCGACATGGGCAGCCCAGTCAGCTGAGCAATCTGAGTGAGCGTCAATGCGCTGTGGTTGGGGTCAAAGCACCCCAGGATCTCCATGGCTCGTTCAAGTAGCGCGGTGGGAGCACCGCTGTCAACACGTGCTGGGGTCACAATATGCTCCTCGTCCGTTTTTCCATCTCATGAAACTTTAGTCTTGTTGACACTCTTCGCATAAGCCTGAATAGACCTAGACGTTCACCGCTTAGAAAAAGGTTCAATGATGACCACAACAATCCGCACTCAGGTCGGCATTCTGGGCGCAGGCCCTGCAGGCTTGCAGCTCGCTCACCTCCTTCAGCGCGCAGGCATCGACTCTGTCGTAATCGATGGCCGCAGTCGTGAAGACATCGAAGGAACTGTCAAGGCAGGCATTCTCGAATCTCCAGCTGTTGAGGTCCTTGTTGAGACAGGTGTGGTTTCCCGTGACTACGTCGAGACCATGCGTCACGACGGTGTGGAATTCCACTTCGATGGTCACGCCCACCGCTTCGACTTCCCCGCACTCACCGGCAAGGGCGTTTACCTTTACCCCCAGCACGAAGTGCTCAAAGATCAGATCAAGGCCCGAGTTGCCGCCGGCGTGACTCCCCTGTTCGAGCACCTCGCCGACAAGGTTGTCGATGGCCCGAACGGACCCATGATTGTGGGCAAGACAGCACAGGGTGAAGCTTTCGAGATCTCAGCTGACTTCGTTATTGGTGCAGATGGATCGATGAGTATTGCTCGCGAATATGTCACCGGTGACCGCTTCAGTGGCATGGCTCGTGAGTACCCCTTCGGCTGGTACGGAATTCTCGTCGAAGCACCACCCAGCTCTGAAGAGCTCATCTACTCACGCTCTGAAGAAGGCTTCGTGCTCATCTCCACCCGTGACGAAAACATCCAGCGCATGTACTTCCAGTGCGACCCCAACATGGACGTCAACGCCGTCACCGACGAGCAAATCTGGGACAAACTCCAGGCAGGTGTGTCCAACGCAGAACTTAAGCGTGGCCCCATCTTCCGCAAGGACGTGCTCAAGTTCCGTAGCTACGTCCACGACAGCCTGCGCAAGAACAAGGTGTTCCTGATGGGCGACGCAGCACACACTGTTCCTCCCACCGGCGCCAAGGGTCTCAACCTGGCATTCAGCGATGTTCTCTGGCTCAACCGTGCACTGCGTGAGTACTACCGCTCTGGTTCTGAGAAGTTCTTGGACACCTACCAAGAAGACGCGCTCAAGCGCATCTGGAAGGCCACCAACTACTCCTACATGATGACCACCATGTTGCACATCGCACCAGATGCAACAGAGTTCGACAAGAAGCGTCAGGTTGCTGACCTCTACACGCACACCGAGTCACTAGCCGGTCAAACCTTTATCGCTGAAGGTTACGTTGGTTGGGACTACAGCGCAGACGACTGGCGCTAAACCCATACAAAAACTTCGAGGCCCCCACACCAGCAGGTTGGGGGCCTC
>JBEBAV010000081.1:0-7312 GCA_041158725.1 Actinomycetota bacterium | reverse complement strand
TCGTGGATGAGCACACCCCAGAATCAGGTTCATTGACTAGAGAAGCGGTTCTGGACGCCGAGAGTTGGGCGCGTCGCCGAGCCGATGAAGTCATTGGCTAAGAGCAATTCTCGGTTGATTGTCAGACGGTCAGGTTAATATTTTTTCTAATGGATACTTTCTGGCTTTACACGCTTGGCGTCGTCATCTTCCTTATTGGCTTGGCGGTATCGATCGGTCTGCATGAAATCGGTCACCTTGTTCCCGCCAAGTTATTTGGCGTGCGGGTAGGCCAGTACATGATTGGTTTTGGACCCACCATTTTCTCCCGCAAAGTGGGCGAGACCGAATACGGCATCAAAGCCATCCCACTCGGTGGCTACATTTCCATGGCAGGGATGTTCCCACCTGGGGATGAACCTACAGAATCACCCAACAAAATTCGTCGGCTCTTTGGCAAACTGGTTCAGGACGCACGCCAGGCTAGCGATGAGTCGATGGTTGATCTCGACAAATCCCGCGCGTTCTATAACCTGCCGGTGTGGAAGCGGATCATCATCATGGTGGGCGGCCCATTCATGAACCTGGTGTTGGCATTCGTCCTTTTTGCCATCCTCGTTTCTGGAATAGGCCAACCTGCACCGACCACTTCTGTGGCTTCTGTCACTCAGTGCGTCACGTTAGAAGGGGTCCCTGCGGACTGTGCTGACGACACAGTAGCTGGCCCTGGTGTAACAGGTGGCCTCCTCGCTGGTGACACGATCCTCTCCATTAATGGCGAAAAAGTCTCGAACTGGAACGATGGCACTGACGTTATCCGGGCCTCAGCGGGCAAACCCCTCAACATCGTCGTTGACCGTGACGGAGTTGAAAAGTCACTGAGCATCACCCCCATACTTGCCACTCGAACACTGACAGATAAGGACGGCAAGCCTGTCCTTGATTCTGCAGGAAACCCCGTTAACCAGGAAGTTGGCTTCATCGGTATTGCGCCGACCTATGCCATGACACCTCAGCCCATCACGAATGTGTTCCCACTCATGGGGGAGAACATTTCTGGTGTGACCAACATGATTCTTCACTTGCCACAACGCATGGTGGATGTCTCTAATGCAGCATTTGGTTCAGAAGAACGCGACCCCAACGGGCCTATTGGCATCGTTGGCGTGGGCCGTGTTGCTGGTGAGGTTGCTAGCACAGACCAGGTTGATTCAGTTTCCAAGGGCGCAACCCTGATCGGAATCCTCGCATCACTGAATATCGCCCTGTTCGTGTTCAACATGGTGCCTTTGCTCCCACTTGATGGTGGCCACATTGCGGGCGCTCTCTATGAGGCAACTCGCCGCCAGGTTGCCAAGTGGCGCAAGAGGCCAGACCCAGGCCCCTTCGATACGGCAAAGTTGATGCCGCTGACATTGTTGGTTGTCCTGTTGCTAGGTTCCATGAGTGCACTCTTGCTCTATGCAGACATCTTCAAGCCAGTCAGCATTTTTGGCTAAACAAGTTCTCCTCAGACGCGTAAGCTAAACCTCGTGCCAGCTGTGAATTTGGGAATGCCCAAGACCCCTGAAGTCCTTACCCCTCGCCGTAAGTCGCGCCAGATCAAGGTCGGCAAAGTTTTGGTCGGCGGTGACGCTCCCGTCAGTGTGCAATCGATGTGCACCACACCTACCACCAACATCAATGCCACTTTGCAGCAGATTGCTGAGCTGACCGCGTCAGGTTGTGACATTGTTCGTGTTGCTGTTCCCAGCCGAGATGACGCTGAAGCTCTTCCCATCATTGCGAAGAAGAGCCAGATTCCCGTTATCGCCGACATTCACTTCCAGCCCAACTATGTCTATGCCGCTATTGATGCAGGCTGTGCCGCAGTGCGTGTGAACCCTGGAAACATTCGTAAGTTTGATGACCAGGTGGGCGAGATTGCTCGCCGTGCCAAAGAAGCTGGCGTCAGTATTCGCATCGGTGTGAACGCTGGATCACTTGACCCCCGTCTTCTGGAAAAGTATGGCAAGGCAACCCCTGAAGCGCTCGTGGAGAGTGCTGTCTGGGAAGCAAGCTTGTTCGAAGAACACGACTTCCACGACTTCAAGATTTCGGTCAAGCACAATGACCCCGTTGTGATGGTCAAGGCTTACCGACAGCTTGCAGAACGCGGCGACTGGCCGCTACACCTGGGTGTAACCGAAGCAGGACCCGCATTCCAGGGAACCATCAAGTCAGCAACCGCCTTCGGAATACTACTGGGTGAGGGTATAGGTGACACCATTCGTGTTTCCCTCTCTGCCCCACCAGCAGAAGAAGTCAAGGTGGGTCTTCAGATTCTGCAGTCACTGAACCTTCGTGAACGCAAGCTCGAGATTGTGTCCTGCCCCAGCTGTGGTCGTGCACAGGTTGACGTATACAAGCTTGCTAACGATGTCACCGCAGGTCTGGAAGGAATGACAGTTCCACTCCGCGTCGCCGTCATGGGTTGCGTGGTGAACGGTCCTGGTGAAGCTCGTGATGCTGACCTGGGTGTTGCCTCTGGTAACGGCAAGGGCCAGATTTTCGTCAAGGGTGAAGTTGTGAAGACCGTTCCTGAGAGCGAAATTGTGGCCACTCTCATTGAAGAAGCCAACCGCCTCGCTGCAGAAATGCCAGCCAGCGAAGTGGGAACTGTTCAGGTCATTACTCTCTAGATGGAAACGATCTTTACTGGCCCGTTTATCTTTTCGGCCATTTTCTTTCTCGTGCTGATTGGTATCGGCATAGTGATCTTCAGTCGCTTCAAGTAAACCCCTAGGGGTATAGCCTCTAAAAGTGACCATCATTGACTACAGGGCGATTCAGCGCAGATCTCTTCGCGTACTAGCCACCGGTCAAGTACTTGGTGGTCTGGGAATGGGTGCAGCGTTCTCGCTAGGCTCTCTCCTCACAGCTGCTGTAGGTGGTTCACCGGCCTTTGCAGGCCTCTCCGCCACCATGTCCACTTTGGGAACAGCACTATTTGCTATCCCTCTCGCGCGTTTAGCGGGAAGAGTGGGGCGCCGTTACGCGCTGGCAACCGGTGGGGCCATTGGTCTGCTCGGCGCCATCATGGTTATCGTTTCGGCATCGCTGAACAATCTGCCCTTACTGCTGGCCAGCATGCTCACTCTGGGTGCTGGTGGTGCAGTTAATCTGCAGACTCGCTTCGCGGCAGCAGATCTTGCAAAGCCAGAAACCCGTGCCCGAGATCTATCGCTGGTGGTGTGGGCCACAACAATTGGCATTGTTGCTGGCCCCAACCTCGTAGGTCCAGGGGATGCTTTAGGGGAACAGTGGGGATTGCCTCCGCTCACGGGAGCTTTTGCCATAGCCGCCATTACTCAGCTGCTCTCAGTAGTGCTGTATTTAAGTGCACTACGTCCTGACCCATTGCTCATGTCAAGACAACGCAGCGCAGAAGAGGGTTCTGTTCAACCTCCACCTAAGCGGGGATTTGGCGCTGCTGTCCGGATTCTTGCCGCAACACCTGCCGCTGCAGTTGCGGTCTTTGCACTTGCCATGAGCCATGCAACGATGGTGGCAGTCATGGCAATGACCCCGGTTCATCTGGCTTTGCACGGTGTGATCATCCCGTTGATTGGTTTGACCATCAGCCTTCACACCGCAGGGATGTATGCGTTCTCGCCCGTTTTTGGCTGGTTAGCAGACCGGTTAGGTCGCACAACTGTGATTTTGATTGGGCAAGCAATATTGCTTGCATCCTTACTCGTTAACTTCTCAGCGCCCGACTCTGTAGCAGCTGTGACAGTTGCACTTGTGCTGTTGGGTCTTGGCTGGTCGGCAGCAACTGTTTCATCCAGCGCACTCTTGACAGAAACTGTTGCAGCGCAGGATCGCACTACCGTACAGGGCTTCTCGGATACGGTGATGAGCTTGGCTGGTGCTGGTGGCGGGGCTTTGGCTGGTCTTGTGTTGGCGGCTGTTGGCTATGGCCTGCTCAATATATGGGTCACGACCTTGGTGTTGTTTGTCGTTATTGCGGTGCTCTCGCTTGGCTGGCGCACCAAGACCTCTGTCACGGCTTAAGATTGAGGCGTGCCTACACGTCTTTCACACTTATTTCTCCGTACGCTGCGCGAAGATCCTGCTGAAGCTGAAGTAACCAGCCACAAGCTGCTGCTTCGTGCCGGTTACATTCGTCGCCAAGCTCCTGGAGTGTTCGCCTGGCTGCCTCTAGGCCTGCGTGTGAAGGCAAAGATCGAGAAGATCATTCGTGAAGAGATGACCGCTGCTGGTGCTCAGGAAGTTCACTTCCCTGCACTGCTTCCCAAGGAGCCCTACGAAGTCACTAACCGGTGGACCGAATACGGTGATGGCATCTTCCGCCTCAAGGACCGCAAGGATGCCGATTACCTTCTCGCTCCGACCCATGAAGAAGTTTTCACTTTGTTGGTGAAGGACCTCTACAACTCCTACAAAGACTTGCCCGTGTGTCTGTATCAAATCCAGGACAAGTACCGCGATGAAGCACGTCCTCGCGCAGGTCTTCTGCGCGGACGTGAATTCACCATGAAGGATGCCTACTCTTTCGATATCTCTGACGAAGGCTTGGCGGAGAGCTACCAGGCTCAACGTGATGCCTATGAGCGCATCTTTACTCGTCTGGGGCTGGACTACGTCATTGTGAAGGCAGATGCCGGTGCAATGGGTGGTTCACGTTCTGAGGAATTCCTGCACCCCACTGAGGTTGGTGAGGACTCCTTCGTGCGTTCTGCCGGTGGTTACACCGCCAACATCGAGGCATTTACTACGGTGGTTCCCACTTCGATCCCTGTCGAAGGTCAGCCGGCAGCACGTGTATTTGATTCGCCGAACACCCCCACCATTGAGACACTCGTTGACCACCTGAATGCAACCGAGCCTCGCGAGGATGGCCGTGCATGGACGGCGGCAGACACTCTCAAGAACGTGGTGCTTGCATTGACTCACCTCGATGGCACCCGCGAATTAATTTCGATCGGCCTTCCCGGTGATCGTGACGTTGAGCTTGCACGTGTTGAGGTTGCGTTCTCACCTGCTGCTGTTGAAGCAGCAACCGAAGAAGACTTCGCTAAGAACAAGGCGCTGGTCAAGGGTTACATCGGACCCTGGTCTGAAAAGGGTGCTGTTCTCGGTTCAGAAGGAACATCCAAGATTCGTTACTTCGTTGACCCTCGTGTTGTCGAGGGAAGTGCCTGGGTAACCGGTGCCAACGTGGACCAAAAGCACGTGCTCAACGTGGTTGCTGGACGCGACTTTATTGCTGATGGTGTTGTCGAAGCGTCTGACGTCCGTGCTGGTGACCCCGCACCAGATGGTTCAGGTCCTGTCGAGATTGCTCGCGGTATGGAAATCGGTCACGTATTCCAGCTGGGACGCAAGTATGCCGAAGCTTTGGGCCTCAAGGTTCTGGATGAGAACGGCAAACTCGTCACCGTGACCATGGGTTCTTATGGCATTGGTGTGACCCGCATACTCGCTGTAATCGCCGAGACCAACAATGACGAGAAGGGCTTGATCTGGCCTGCGAACGTCTCGCCATTCGACATTCACGTCATTGCCACCGGCAAGGACGATGAGGTCTTTGAGGCAGCTGAGAAGCTCGTTGCTGAGCTGGAAAATGCCCGATACGAGGTCCTCTACGACGACCGACCTAAGGTGTCACCAGGCGTCAAGTTTGGCGATGCCGAGCTCATTGGTGTTCCCACCATTGTCATCGTGGGCAAGGGCTTGTCAGAGGGCGTTGTGGAGCTGTGGGATCGCCGCAGCAACGAGCGCACCAGTGTTCCCGTCGCAGATGTGCTCAAGCACCTGAAGTAATTTCACGTTCTTTCGCCACGTTCCTCTGGGAGGAGCGCGGTTTCAACATGCCCGCAGGTCGGGTAACCTTATAGTTCTGCGCCGGGAGGCGCGGGATTACAGGTGCGAATAGAGGAGGCCCACAGTGGACATCGATCTGAGAGTTCTTAAACTCATGGAAACCGAAAAAGGTATTCCCTTCGATGAGTTGGTAGAGATTATCGAGCAGGCCATCCTCACCGCCTACCAAAAGCACATGATTCAGGCTGAGCCTCGTCTTGCTCCGGTGAAGAACCCGAAGAGTGCAACGGGCCTCGGTGGAGGTGCAGGGTCTGCAGACACCGACACTCCACGTGCCCCTCGTGTAGCACCAGAGCTTCCTGAAGCGCGCGTTGAACTTGACCGCAAGACCGGTATCGTGACCATCTTCGTTCCTGAAAAGGACGAGGAGGGCGTCGTTATTGGTGAAGCAGTCGCCACTCCAGATGACTTTGGTCGCATTGCAGCATTCGCTGCTAAGCAGGTCATCAACCAGCGTCTGCGCGACATCGCTGATGAAGCAGTCATTGGTGAGTTCAAGGGCCGCGAGGGTGACATCGTTTCTGGTGTGATTCAGCAGGGACAAAACCCCAAGATGGTCTTCATCGACCTCGGAACTGTTGAAGCAGTCATGCCTCCCGAAGAGCAGGTTCCTGGTGAGGACTACTCACACGGAAACCGCATTCGCGTCTATGTCACCGCGGTGACCCGCGGAACCAAGGGACCCCAGGTTACTGTTTCCCGCACCCACCCACAGCTGGTGCGCAAGCTGTTCACGATGGAAGTTCCTGAGATTCAGAGCGGCCTTGTTGAGATCGTTGCCCTAGCTCGTGAAGCAGGTCACCGCACCAAGATTGCGGTGAAGGCAACTGACCCTGCGATCAACGCGAAGGGGGCATGTATCGGTGAACTCGGTCGTCGCGTTCGCGCCGTGACCGAAGAGCTCAACGAAGAAAAGATTGACATCGTCGATTACTCGGCAGACCTTCCCACCTTCGTCTCGAACGCACTGTCACCTGCCAAGGTGTCGGATGCATTCGTTCTCGATGCAGCTACTAAAGCTGTTCGTGCCCTCGTTCCCGACTACCAGCTTTCGTTGGCAATCGGTAAGGAAGGCCAGAATGCACGCCTGGCTGCCAAGCTCACGGGTGCCAAGATCGACATCCAGCCTGACTCCGTTATGGACGAAGACTAGGCAGCACCGCACGGCGGGAACCCCCGCCACAGCGTTGCTGGGGTATCATGGAACCTGTAAGGACGTGCATCGGCTGCCGTCAACGCTCAGATAAGTCCGCTTTGTTGCGAGTTATCCAGGTTGATGGCCGTGTTGAAGCGGATTTATCCGGTTCCGCACCAGGTCGCGGTGCGTGGCTACACCCCACACCAGAGTGTTGCAATGAAGCAGTGAAGCGCCGAGCTTTCGGGCGGGCACTTCGCGCAGAAATTACTAACACTGACACCATCACACAAAGGCTGAACGGCTAAT
>JBEBAV010000080.1:0-6351 GCA_041158725.1 Actinomycetota bacterium | reverse complement strand
GAGCTTCTAGAAAAGGGAGACACCCGTAACGTCATAGACCGTTACCGCTACTGGACCATGGAAGCAATCGTCGCTGACTTAGACGAGAAGCGTCACCCGTTCCACGTGGCTATTGAGAACTGGCAGCACGATATGAACATTGGTTCTATCGTGCGCTCCGCCAATGCGTTCGGTGCCGACACCGTCCATATTGTGGGTCGCCGTCGCTGGAACAAGCGCGGTGCGATGGTTACTGACCGCTACCAGCACGTAATTCACCACGACACCGTGGCTGACTTGGTCGAGTGGGCAAAGGCAGAGAACATGCCAATCCTCGCTATCGACAACGTTCCAGGCTGCGTCAAAATTGAAACTTTTGCTTTGCCCGAGCGCTGCTTGTTCTTGTTTGGCCAAGAGGGACCCGGGCTTTCTCCTGAAGCCATCGAAGCTGCAGAAGCCGTGATTGAGATCACCCAGTTTGGTTCCACGCGTTCCATTAATGCCAGTGCTGCAGCCGCCGTGACCATGCACTCATGGGTTATGCAGCATGTGACGTTCTAGTTACTTCACGCCTGTTTGTGAACGGAACTTCTTTCCCTTCATGGAGTAGCCCTTGATGGGGCCGAGAGGGCAGACATCTGCGACGCCGGCAGTCAAAAACACAGCGCCCAGCAACGACAGCGCAATCCACCAGCCACCAAGTGCTATCCCTGTGATGATGAGTGACAGACCAACAAGGCCACGCACCCAGCGCCCTGCGGTTGAGCCGAGGAACTTAATAATTGCCATGAGGTTTGCCGATCTGTGAGTGAAAGTACTAGCCAATCTATACCCCCTGGGGTATATGAGCAAGGAAGGCTAGGATGACACTATGACTCCACGAAGTTCGGCTGAAGCCTGGGACAAGCGCTATGCCGAGGCAGAGATGGTCTGGTCGTTGGAGCCCAACGAGTTTGTGGTTGAGTACCTCTCGGATCTCCCCAATGGCAAAATGCTGGACCTAGGTGGTGGCGAAGGACGTAACGCTTTATGGTTCGCCAGCCGTGGTTGGCACGTGGAGAATTCTGATTTCTCTGCAGTGGCCGTGGGCAAGTTCCTAGAGCGTGCCGAGCGTGAAGGCGTAACTGAGCTCTGCACGGGCACAGCAGTTGATGCCACGAACCCTGAGTCCTGTGTGACCAAGCCTGTTGACCTTGCCGTGATGGCCTACCTCCATATCCCTGCAGCAGACCTCGCCGCCGCGATTGCCACGGCAGCGCAGAGCCTGCGCAAAGGTGGAACCTTGTTTGGTGTGTGGCACGCACGAGAGAACCTTGAGCATGGCTTTGGTGGGCCGCCTATGCCAGAGATGCTTCCCACCCAAGACGAACTCCGGTTGGCCTGTGCGTCACTCGGACTGACAGTGCACACCTTGACTCTGCGCGACCGTTTCGTTGTCTCTGGCGGCGAAGAGCGCAAGGCCATTGACGTTGTGCTTCTTGCCACCACTTAGGCTGAAGTAACCGCAAGAAACAGGCGTTCTCTAGCCGGTAGAATGAATTACTGGCAGGTCGCAGTTGCACTCGCCGTAGTGAAGACGAGGGGACATCCTCATGCCAGCAATCGTTCTGATTGGTGCCCAGTGGGGCGACGAAGGTAAGGGTAAGGCTACTGACCTTCTTGCTGAACGTATCGACTACGTTGTGAAGTTCAACGGTGGTAACAACGCCGGTCACACCGTGGTTATTGGCGACGAGAAGTATGCCCTCCACCTGCTCCCCTCCGGTATTTTGACTCCCGGTGTTACCCCCGTGATCTCTAACGGTGTGGTCATCGACATCTCTGTACTTTTTGCTGAGCTCGACGCCCTGAACTCTCGCGGAATTGACACCTCAAAGCTGCGTGTGAGCGCGAACGCTCACGTCATCACCGACTACCACCGCACCTTGGACAAGGTCACCGAGCGCTTCCTGGGTAAGCGCCAGATTGGCACCACCGGCCGTGGCATCGGTCCCACCTATGCAGACAAGATCAACCGTGTGGGTATTCGGATCCAAGACATCTTCGACGAAGGTATCCTTCGTCAGAAGGTCGAAGCTGCACTCGAAATCAAGAACCACCTGCTGGCCAAGATCTACAACCGTCGTGCGATCTCGGCAGACGCCGTAATTGAAGAACTTCTTTCATACCGTGACCGCCTCGCACCCATGGTTGCGGACACGGCACTTGAACTCAACCAGGCTCTCGAAGCTAACAAGGTTGTGCTGTTCGAGGGTGGCCAGGCCACCATGCTTGACATTGACCACGGAACATATCCTTTCGTCACTTCCTCGAACGCCACTGCTGGTGGAGCATCGACCGGTTCGGGTATTGGACCCAACAAGATCGAGCGCGTCATCGCGGTCATCAAGGCATACACAACCCGCGTGGGTGCTGGCCCGTTCCCTACCGAGCTCTTCGATGAAGACGGCGAATACCTGCGCGCGAAGGGCTTCGAGTTCGGAACCACCACTGGTCGTCCCCGTCGCTGTGGTTGGTATGACGCGCCTATTGCTCGCTACACCGCACGCATCAATGGTGTGACCGACTTCGTCGTCACCAAGTTGGATGTTCTCACTGGACTCGAGAAGATTCCGGTCTGCGTTGCCTATGACGTGGACGGTGTCCGTCACGATGAGGTTCCCGTGAACCAGAGTGACTTCCACCACGCCAAGCCCATCCTTGAATACTTCCCCGGTTGGACCGAGGACATTACCGGTGCTCGTAAGTTCAGCGATCTGCCCAAGAACGCTCAGGACTACGTCACCGCACTGGAAGCAATGAGCGGTGCTCGTTTCTCCGCCATTGGTGTGGGTCCTGCTCGCGATGCGATCATCGTGCAGCACGATTTAGTGGGTTAAACCTCTCTTTCATTGTGCACACAGCTTGCACACAGTTTTTACTGAGAAAATAAAGAAATGAAGTTACGTTCTCTCCAGTCTTTACTTGCCGTTAGTGCAGCGGTTCCAGCTCTTGTTTTTGGAGTGGGGCTGAGTGCTGCACATGCAGAAACAAGTGACGCCGTCACTGAGACCATCATTGATTCTTCCTTGAGTGGTCTTGGCACAGAGGTCACCGAGCCTGGTCTTCTTGAGGAACTCCAGCAGGATGTTTCTGACGCAATTGACGCCGGAATAGTTGACCCAGCAATCATCGATGCGGCAGACCCTGAAAGTATGTCCCCCGCAGATTCTGAACTCGAGAACCTGATAGATGAGAACCTTTCAGAAGAGACAGATACCTGGGCTGAAGAAGAGCCTGCGTGGGCCTCAGCATTTGAAACAATCCGCGCAGATTTTGAAACCTGCCGCACGGACGGACAGTCAACTTCCAACTGTGCCCGCACCCTCGGCTTTCAGCTCCAAATTGCTCATGCAGAAGCAGAGCTTGCCGGAATTGATGCAGCAATCGGTGAGTTAGCTAATCTTCCCGAGGAAGATCAGGCTGCAGCACTAGCCGAACTAGAAACACAGCGTTCAGAACTTCAGGCTCGTCTTGATCGTGCTGCCACAAAGCTTGAATCTGCAGTTGCCGCCGGTACTCCTGGAGCAAACGCAGGTATCCAGTCGAAGCTGAATTCTGTCCTGGAAGGTGTGCGGAGTCGAGCTTTGGCTCCAGCGTTACCTGAGCAGGCCCAGCAAAACAGTCAAGAAGGAACACGGAATGGTACTGGCAACGCAGTCGTACCTGAGGCACCTGCCCAACAAGGTGGCAGTGTTACTGTCGACCAAGCACCAGGTAAATCAGGAAATGCTGGTCGCCCTTCTAACCCCGGTAGCCAGGGTAAAAACCAAAAATAACCACGGTAAGCATTTATTTTGAAAAATATATTTCGCTCAGTAGTTGTTGTGTGTTTTGTGGCGTCAACAGCGTTAGGTGTTTCAGGGTGTGTGGCAGGTGCTCAGCCTGCTGTAACTCCATCTGCAACCCATGACATCCTCACACGTGAACTTCCATCAGATGTGAGCGCTAAGGGTGTACTACTTGCGGCTGTCTTGCTCTCAACAGCCGACATCTCTGCCTCTGTGGAAAGTGGGTTAGTTACACCTGCAGAAGTAGCGACAGCACAGCAAGCAATTGATGATGACACTCTTGATTTTTGGCGTCAACGCGCAGAAGCAGACCTGGCCAAGTAGTTGGGGTCTCGTCTGACAGGCCAGCCACAACACAAATCATTCAGGCCCTAACAAATCTTCGTTGAGGGATAGGCTGAAGGAGTTATGACCCCTTCAACGACTGCTCACAGGCCAGGCCAAACACCTGCCGTAATTGCCTTTAAGTTCATTGCGTTAGCGCTGTTGTGGGGATCGAGCTTCTTCTTTATCAAGATTGCACTCGACACCTTGAGCTGGGGTCAGATTGCCTGGTCTCGCGTTGTTGCCGGTGGAATTTTCATGCTGGTGTTCTGGCTGATCAGTCGTGAGCAACTTCCCAAAGACATCAAGCTGTGGGGACACATCGCATTCGCTGGTGTGATCGGTATTGGTATTCCCTTCATTTTCTTCCCTTGGGCTGAGCAATACATCACCTCAGCCGTCGCAACAATCTATAACGGCCTTACCCCCATCATGACGGCGATCATTGCCGTCTATGTGTTGCGGGTGGAGAACTTCAACAGGAATCAGGCCGTCGGTGTCTTGGTGGGTCTGGCCGGACTCGTTGTCGTTATTGCCCCCTGGACAATTACGGACCTGGGAGGGTCTTTCTGGGGACAGATTGCTGCTCTCGGTGCAGCCGTGATGTATGGATTTTCTGGAACCTATCTGAAGAAGTTCGTCTTTCCACGCGGAGTATCAGCCAAGGCCATCTCAATCATTGAGGTCGGTGCCGCCACTGTCTTTATTCTTTTGCTCACTCCATTTCTCGCGGTAGGTCCTGTCACCATTGATTGGAGCACCGTCATCTCCATCGGCATCATCGGTCTCGGTGGAACAGGTCTGGCCTATCTCTGGTTCAACGATGTGCTCGATTCCTGGGGACCCACCCGAGCATCTTCTGTCACCTATGTCATGCCCATCGTGGGCATCATGCTGGGAGTGGTATTCCTTGGTGAAAGCCTGCACTGGTATGAGCCAGTGGGTGGTGCCATCGTAATTCTTGGTGTGCTCATCATGCGCAGGCAGGTCAAGAACTAATCACTCCTGCGCTAACCTGAAAGCATGGCGCAGAACGAGATGACCCCTGAGGTTGCAGAAGAGCTCGCAGGTATTCGTGAGAGCATCGACAACATTGATGCAGCTCTTATTCACATGCTTGCGGAGCGTTTCAAGTTCACGCAGAAGGTGGGCAAGCTCAAAGCCGCCAACGATCTTCCCCCTTCGGACCCTGCCCGTGAAGCACGTCAGGTTGCGCGCCTTCGCGCACTAGCTGAGGAAGCAAACCTCGACCCCACCTTCGCTGAGAAGTGGTTCCACTTTGTTGTCGAAGAGGTTATTCACCACCACGAACAGGCTCGGGGATAATCCCTGAATTTTGGGCCCGTCAGAGGGCACTACACAAACCTACGGAGACTGTTTGCTCAGTGAGTTAAGCAGATAGAGCAAATTAGAAATCTGCGGTGGTGGGATCAGGTCCAATTCGACTGACCTTATTGATTTGTTTAATGAGGGTGAGATCCTGAGCGTCTAATTCAAAACCGAACACATTGATGTTTGTCCGCAGTCGGTTGGGGTCTTCAGATTTCGGGATGACAACTCTGCCAGATTGCACATGCCAGCGAATAATGATTTGAGCGACCGACACAGCATGCTTATCTGCGATGGAAGTAAGGACGGGGTCTTCGAGAACTGTTCCCTGCCCCAGGGGAGACCAAGCCTCGGTGAGGATTCCTAATCCTGTGTCGACGGCAGAAAGGTGTTGTTGCTGAAGATAAGGGTGGAGTTCAATTTGGTTCACAGCAGGAACCACACCTGTGGCAGCGATGATCTTGTTGAGGTGAACTTCCTCAAAATTGGATACACCAATGGACTTAACAAGTCCTAGTTCTCTCATCTCGATGAGCGCTTCCCAGGCTTCAAGGAACGTCTCTCGCCAAGGCGATGGCCAGTGAATCAAGTAGAGATCGACATAGTCGAGCTCAAGCAGTTCCAAGCTCTTGCGAAGTGCTGAGTGAGAAATCCCACGTGCTTGATCTGTGTTCCACAACTTTGTAGTGACGAAAAACTCTTCACGACCTAGGCCAGAGTGTTTGATTCCAGCACCCACCCCGCGCTCATTTTGATAAATGGCCGCTGTGTCGATGTGCCGGTAACCGGCTTCTAAGGCATCTTCCACCGTGCGTTCAGCGACGGCATCATCGATTTTGAACACCCCATATCCCACCTGAGGAATGAGAAAACCGTCGTTCATTGTGAG
>JBEBAV010000079.1:0-4295 GCA_041158725.1 Actinomycetota bacterium | reverse complement strand
CACCAGACACCGTTCAGGGTTCTGCTCTCGGTCAGCTGATCACCGGTGACGGAAACTCGAAGGTTGCATTCCTCGTATTCAACGACTCCTACGGAACCGGTCTTCGTGACTCGACCGAGGCTTCGATTGTTGAAGCTGGTGGATCCGTCGTTTACGGTGGAACCGGTAAGGGCCAGGAGTTCCCTCCTGCTCAGACCACCTTCTCCTCCGAGGTAACCGCAGCTCTGGCTCAGCAGCCTGACGCAGTTGTCATCGTTGCATTCGACGAGACCAAGGCAATCGTTCCTGAGCTCGTAGCTCAGGGATGGGACATGAGCAAGACCTACTTCACTGACGGTAACACCGCTTCCTTCGAGGAAGACTTTGAAGCAGGTACCCTCGAGGGTGCACAGGGAACCATTCCTGGTGCAGCTCCTTCGGACGAGCTCAAGACTCTCCTCGGAAAGTACTGGTCTGACGTCCAGGGCGAAGAGCTCACTGACTTCAGCTACGCAGCTGAGTCCTACGACGCAACCATGCTTGCAGCTCTTGCTGCAGTCAAGGGTGGCGCAACCACTCCTGCAGCTATCCAGGAAAACCTGGCTGCTGTATCAGGTGCTAACGGCGGCGAAAAGTGCACCACTTTCGCTGACTGTGTCGCTCTGATCAAGGATGGCAAGGACATTCAGTACCAGGGTCCATCTTCGGTTGGTCCTTTCAACGCAAAGAATGACCCATCCTCCGCGTTCATCGGTATCTACAAGTACAACGATGTAAACGTTCCAGTATGGGCATCCGCTGTTGAGGGTAAGTCCTAAGCAGTAATTGCACAGTAAAGAACCCCCCGGGCCTCGGCTCGGGGGGTTCTTTCTTTCATCCTATGGAACAAGTCTTTGTGTTACGTAGGCTTACTTCCCTGTAAATCAGCGGTAAGTCGATCTTCAGGCTCCGAAAGAATGCTCACTCGTTCAAGCACTCTTCGTGAACCCTCTTACGGTTGAGGTGACTTGCACTGTGTAAGTCGTCTTTCTTGAGGAGCACCATGCGTATGTCTATTCGTACCCGCGCGCTCAGCGGAGTAGCTCTCGCAGCCTCGTCAGCACTTGTGCTGGCTGGTTGTGCAGCTGGATCTTCTGAGAGCGCATCTGATTCTTCTGCTTACACCGCTGCAAACTGTGCAGCAGGTAGCACCAGCGCGGACACCTTCAAGGTCGGAACCCTGCTTCCCACCACTGGTAACCTCGCCTTCCTTGGCCCACCCGAGATTGCAGGTGTCGGCCTTGCAGTTGCTGACATCAACGCAGCTGGTGGCGTAAACGGCACCAACGCGTGTGTGTACAACACTGACTCTGGTGACTCCAGTGACATGTCTGTCTCCACTGCAGCTGCAGAAGACCTGATTTCGCAGAAGGTTTCCTTCGTGCTCGGTGCAGCTTCTTCTTCAGTTTCGCTCAACGTTGTTGATTCCATAACTGAGGCTGGCATTGTTCAGATTTCTCCTGCAAACACTGCAGCGACTCTTTCTGGCTACAGCCCCTTCTACTTCCGCACAGCACCATCTGACGTTGTTCAGGGTAATGCTCTGGGTCAGCTGATCACCGGTGACGGTAACGCAAACGTTGCATTCCTCGTGTTCAATGACTCCTACGGAACTGGTCTTCGTGATTCGACTGAGGCAGCTATCACCGAAGCTGGTGGATCCGTGGTCTACGGTGGTGCCGGTAAGGGCCAGGAGTTCCCCCCTTCACAGACCACATTCTCTTCTGAGGTAACCGCAGCACTGGCAGAAAACCCTGATGCACTCGTTGTTATTGCCTTCGATGAGACCAAGTCGATCATTCCTGAGCTTGTTGCACAAGGTTGGGACATGAGCAAGACCTACTTTGTTGACGGTAACACCAGCTCCTTCGAGAAGGACTTCGAAGCAGGCACTCTTGAAGGTGCACAGGGAACCATTCCTGGTGCTGCTCCTTCGGACGAGCTCAAGGCACTCTTGGGTAAGTACTGGTCTGACGTGCAGGGTGAAGAACTCACTGACTTCATCTACGCTGCAGAGTCCTATGACGCAACCATGCTTGCTGCATTGGCAGCAACCAAGGGTGGCGACAACACTCCTGCAACCATCCAGGCAAACCTGGCTGCTGTCTCCGGCGCTAACGGTGGCGAAAAGTGCACCACCTTTGCCGCTTGTGTTGAGCTGATCAAGGCTGGCAAGGAGATTCAGTACCAAGGTCCTTCCGCTATCGGTCCCTTCAACGCTCAGAATGACCCTTCATCGGCATTCGTAGGCATCTACAAGTTCAATGATGTGAATGTTCCAGTGTGGGCATCCGCAGTTGAGGGTAAGGCCTAAAAAGTTCCACCCCATGGTGTGAGCACGTCTCAGCTCACACCATGGGTTCTTCGCACGTGGTGATTGCGAGGGAAAACAAAGATCCTCCGAGAAATACTTCTCGGAGGATCTTTCTTGTGATGGGGCTATTCCCACTCAATAGTTCCTGGTGGCTTGCTGGTGACATCCAGCACGACGCGGTTCACGCCAGCAACCTCATTGGTAATGCGGTTGGAGATCTTGGCGAGCAGGTCGTAGGGAAGACGCGTCCAGTCGGCGGTCATCGCGTCCTCTGAGGACACCGGACGCAGCACGATGGGGTGTCCATAGGTGCGACCATCGCCCATGACGCCCACCGAGCGCACGTCAGCTAAGAGAACAACAGGGCACTGCCAGATCTCATCGTCCAGGCCGGCAGCGGTCAGCTCGTGGCGCACAATAGCGTCTGCTTCGCGGAGAAGATCCAGACGTTCTTGAGTGATCTCACCCACGATACGAATTCCGAGGCCTGGGCCAGGGAAGGGCTGGCGTCCCACGATCTCGTGGGGCAGACCCAGTTCGCGACCAATGGCACGAACCTCGTCCTTGAACAGAGCACGTAGTGGCTCGACCAGTTCAAACTGCAGGTCTTCAGGAAGACCACCGACGTTGTGGTGACTCTTGATGTTGGCAGTTCCACTGCCGCCACCAGATTCCACCACGTCGGGGTAAAGGGTTCCTTGAACCAAGAACTTGATGGGTTCACCATCGGCAGCAGCTTCGGCCATGAGGTCACGTTCTGCCTGCTCGAAGGTGCGAATGAATTCGCGGCCAATGATCTTGCGCTTGGTCTCGGGGTCGCTCACGCCGGCGAGGGCGTTCAAGAACTGCTCGCGCACGTCCACGGTCACCAAACGAATACCGGTCGCCTTGACGTAGTCTTCTTCAACCTGGCGACGCTCGTCCTGACGCAGTAGACCGTGGTCCACAAAAACACAGACCAGCTGGTCGCCCACAGCCTTGTGAACAATGGCTGCAGCAACGGCAGAGTCCACCCCACCAGAAAGACCACAGATCACGCGTCCTGTGCCGACCTGGGCACGGATGGCGGCAACCTGAGTCTCTATGACGTTCTCGCTGTTCCAGTCCGCAGGGAGCCCAGCACACGTGTGCAGGAAGTTCTCCAGCAGGTTCTGTCCATATTCAGAGTGCTTGACCTCAGGGTGCCACTGAACGCCGTAGAGACGGCGTTCGTCGTTGGCGAAGGCAGCAACAGGAGTTGCTTCCGTCGAGGCAACGACGGTGAATCCTGTGGGGGCAGTGGCAACCTGGTCGCCGTGGCTCATCCACACCGTCTGAGAAACAGGCTGACCACCCACGAGAGCGTGGTCTGCCTTGATGGCCACATCCGTAGCACCATATTCACGGCCACCGGTTTGCGCTACGGTTCCACCGAGAGCCTGAGCCATCACCTGGAAGCCGTAGCAAATACCAAAGACGGGAATACCCAGTTCCAGGATGGCGGGGTCGAGGGAAGGAGAGCCAGGCTCATACACGCTGGAAGGACCACCGGAGAGCACAATACCTACCGGGTTCTTGGCAGTGACCTCAGCAGCAGTGATCGAGTGAGGCACGATCTCGGAATACACGCCTGCCTCGCGCACGCGACGTGCGATGAGTTGTGCGTATTGGGCGCCGAAGTCAACGACGAGGACGGGCTGGGGCTGCGTCACGCGGCCTCTCCTTTAGCTGGGGTGGGCGAAGATGATGAAGAGTCTTGAGTGGCCAGGAATGCCACAACCTGCTTGGCATAGAAATGTTCAACTACGAAAGACAAACCAGGAATGATGCCACCAAGGGCAATGGTGAGCAGCTTGCCAAAGCTCCAACGCATCATGGACCAGATGCGGAAACCAGCAAAGAGATAGACCACATAGAGCCACCCGTGGATAACCAAGATGCCGATAGAGAGGTTGATTGCCTCAACGGTGTCATTGGGCACGAG
>JBEBAV010000078.1:0-7575 GCA_041158725.1 Actinomycetota bacterium | reverse complement strand
TGCACCAGACCAGCCAGGACCTTCCTCCTCAGGTTGGTGTTGTTGTGGCATACGCCGGTGATGACGCAGAGACCGCTCGTGCAATTGCACAGCACATCTCCTTCGCTGACCCTGTGTACCTGAGCCGTGCAGATGTTCCTGCAGAGGACATCGAGAAGGAGCGCGCAATCGTTACCGAGATCAGCCGTAACGAGGGCAAGCCCGAAGCTCAGTTGGAGAAGATCGTTGACGGTCGTATCTCTGCTTACATTAAGCAGATTGCCCTGCTCGAGCAGGAATATTCTCGCGACAACAAGTTCAAGGTTCAGCAGGTTGTTGACAACGCTGGAATCACGATCACCGGCTTTGCTCGTTTCAAGGTTGGCGCATAGTCGTTAGAAACACTCGTAAAGAAGCCCGGTCCGCTATGGATCGGGCTTCTTTCATGTGTGCCGTCTGTCTGTGCACCGGTGCACCCAGTAAATTAGTTCTAGCGCCACTGCTTTTAGATAAGGAATCTCATGCCGACAAACACCCGCCGTCGCGTTCTACTCAAGCTTTCGGGTGAGGCATTCGGTGGTGGTGGACTGGGTGTGAACCCTGATGTGGTCAGCGCTATTGCTCGCGAAATCGCAGCTGCTTCTGAACATGTCGATATCGCTGTGGTCGTCGGTGGTGGAAACTTCTTCCGTGGAGCAGAGCTCTCACAGCGCGGCATGGACCGTGCCCGCGCCGACTACATGGGCATGCTTGGTACCGTGATGAACGCTCTAGCCCTGCAGGACTTCCTGGAGCAGGCAGGAGCTGCCACTCGTGTGCAATCCGCTATTGCGATGAGCCAGGTGGCTGAGCCTTACCTGCCACTGCGCGCTATTCGTCACCTCGAAAAGGGACGCGTCGTTGTGTTCGGTGCCGGTGCTGGTCTTCCTTTCTTCTCCACCGACACCGTTTCCGCGCAACGTGCTCTTGAGATTCACGCCGACGAAGTCTTGGTAGCCAAGAACGGTGTGGACGGTGTTTACACTGCAGACCCTAAGACAGACCCCTCTGCAGAAAAGCTCGAGACGGTGACCTTCCGTGATGCGCTCAAGCGCGGACTCAAGGTTGTTGACTCAACAGCGTTTAGCCTCTGCATGGATAACAAGATGCCTATGCGTGTCTTTGGTATGGAGCCTTCCGGCAATATCACTAAGGCCATCCTGGGCGAAAAGATCGGCACGCTGGTCACCAACTAGACTGGCTCTATCGCACCAATTTTCAAGGAGTTACCGTGATCGCGGATGTACTGTCAGATGCCTCAGAGCGTATGGCCAAGGCTGTTGAAGTAGCCAAGGAAGATTTCTCAAGCGTGCGCACTGGCCGCGCTAACCCTGCCATGTTCCAGAAGGTCATGGTCACCTATTACGGCAGCCCCACTCCGTTGGCTCAGCTGGCATCCATGCAGAATCCCGAAGCTCGCACTCTGCTCATCACCCCCTTTGACAAGGGTGCATTGCGCGACATTGAGCAGGCGATTCGCGACGTACCAAATCTGGATGCAAACCCCACCAACGACGGCAACGTGATTCGCGTCACCATGCCAGAGCTCACCGAAGAGCGACGCAAAGAATACGTCAAGATCGTGAAGACCAAGGCTGAAGACGCCAAGGTTTCTCTACGCAACATCCGCCGCAGCGCCAAGGATGGCATTGATGCGTTCAAGGGTGAACTCGGTGATGACGAGCGCGCACGTGGTGAGAAGGAACTCGAAGCCATCACCAAGAAGTATGTCGACGCTATCGATGAGGCGCTCAAGCACAAGGAAGCTGAACTCCTCAAGGTTTAGCCCTTTCTCAGGCCACTGGCATGAACGAGAATCCGAACCGAGATGAACACAGCAGGAGAAATCCTGCTGGTGAACTGCATGCGCAGTTCCGGGCCACTCGTGCAGACTTTGAGCGTCAGCTGGAAGCGCGTCGGATGCAGTTTGAAAAGACTAATGAACGAATCAAACAGAAGTCTGGCCGCAACCTTTTAGGCGCGATCGGTATCGGTATCGTCCTGGGTGGTCTTCTCCTCCTGAGCCTGCTGGTTGATAAAAACCTGTTCATGCTCTTTGCTGCCGTCTTGCTGGGCATCTCAGCGGTGGAGTTGGCAACAGCATTACAGGCTATGGGTCGCCGTGTTCCACGCGTCCCCACCGGAGTAACTGCTGTTGCAGCTGTTCCGGTTGCGTATTTCTTTGGAATCTTTGCTGCTATTGGCGCAGCACTCGCGGGTGTCCTGCTGGTGACCTTGTGGCGTTTGGTGGACATCAAGCGGGGTTATCACGCCACGGCGGATGTGAGCGTGGCTAAGGATTTTCTTGCCGCGGCCTTCGTTCAGGGATACGTCACTGTGTTGGGATGTTTTGCTGTTGCTCTGGTAGCTCAGCCAGATGGACAGTGGTGGACGTTGGCATTCCTCATCATGGTTGTCTCTGTTGACACGGGTGCCTATGTGAGTGGTTTGAACTTTGGTAAGCACCCCATGGCGCCCAAGATTAGCCCCAAGAAGACTTGGGAGGGTTTCGCCGGAGCTGGGCTAGCAGCCATCATTGCTGGCATCCTGCTGAGCATCTTTATGATTGGTCAGCCCTGGTGGTTCGGTTTGATCATGGGTCCCATCATTTTGGTGACCGCAACCTTGGGTGACTTGGGGGAGTCCCACATCAAGCGCACCATTGGTGTGAAAGATATGAGTTCCTGGCTTGCCGGCCACGGCGGATTCCTAGACCGTTTGGACTCGATCCTGCCTTCAGCTTTAGTCACTTTCGTGATCTACGCCCTCGTTGTGCACTAACGCACAAGATTCTCTGAAACAATAAGTTCTGTGAGTATGACTTTCCCCCGCGTGAAGCGTGGCACCCGTGGTTACAACACCGCAGAGGTGGATGCGTTTATCGCTGAAGCACGCGTTGCCTATGACAACCAGATTGTTGGAGCAACCACACTCACTTCTCGCGCTATTCGTGAGACCTCTTTTGATCTTGCCAAAGGTGGCTACTCCACTCGTCACGTTGATGGTGCGCTCGAGCGTCTCGAGACTGCCTTTGCCGAGCGCGAGCGTGCCGTTGCTCTCGCAACCATGGGTGAGGCCGCCTGGCTCCAGCAGGCTAGTCAGATATCTGCGGTTCTTACAGCACGTTTTAGTCGTGCGCCCAAACACCGTTTCAACCGTGTGCCATTCCTTGCTCAGGGTTATGCGGTGAAAGACGTTGATGCTTTTGCTGAGCGCGTGAGTGCTTATCTCCTTCAAGGGGAGCCTTTGACCGTGGCGGATGTGCGCTCGGTCACCTTCCGTGCTGCACGCGGTGGATATGACGAAGCACAGGTTGACGCCGTGTTAGACGCACTCACAGACCTTCTCCTCTCGCTCGGAAACAACTAAAACCCCTGTTCAGCGCCACTCTGTTGGCTGATTCTCAGCCTTCTGGGCTAAAATCGGAAAACTGTGGGAAAACATACAGAGCTAATCAGCGTGTCGGACCAGTCGGTCATGCGCTCATTTCGTGACTCTACGAACAAGGGAAAGAAGCGCCTCGCCTCGGTTTCTATCCCACGACCACGTTTGGTTACTCCCAGCCTCTTCCCTTCCCAACGATCTTTCGGTCTGTTTTCAACAGCCTTCTTCATCACCGTGGGGTTACTCCTGGTCAACGTAGTTGACCCCTATTCAGGTGCTGTTGCTTCTCCGTATTACATCCCTGCAACCGTCGTTGCTCCCGATGGTCAAGACGTCACCATTGAGGGAACGTACACAACTGCTGCGGGACGAGACAGCGTGACGGTGACGGCCCGATCTGCTGCGAAGGCGTCTGCAACTGCCCCCGCAGCCGGGACCCCTGATCCTGATACAGCTCAAGCTATTGGTTTAGCTGCAGTGAAAGCCCGTGGCTGGGGCATGGAGCAATATGACTGCTTGGTTGCTTTGTGGAACCGGGAGTCGCACTGGAATGTTTATGCTCATAACAAGAGCAGTGGTGCGTATGGCATTCCTCAGTCCCTTCCTGGCGAAAAGATGGCTACCGTTGCGGACGATTGGCAGACAAACCCAGCTACCCAGATTGAATGGGGTCTGCGTTATATCGAGGGCCGTTACGGCTCTCCATGTGGTGCATGGGCTCACTCAGAAGCTGTTCACTGGTACTAATGGCGCGTAACAATCGTTCGCGTAAGCGTGAGGCCGAGTATGAGCCTCTGGACGTCGAGCGTCTGACGACGGGGTGGCGTCGCACTGAGGTGCGGGCAGGCCGCCAGTGGACCGTGCAGCCGATTTCAGCCCTCAATGCAACAAAGGCCTACACATGCCCTGGCTGCTCGGGAGAGATCGCTCCAGGCGTTTCACACCTGGTCGCCTGGCGCAATGATGGCATTCTGGGAGACCAGGCTGATTTAGAAGCTCGTCGCCACTGGCACGAGGCCTGCTGGAAAGTGAGCTAACGGTGTCTACTGAAATTCGTGGCGGTATCAACCTGCCTGCCGTGCGTGAAGATATTGAACTTCACACCAGTGATGGACTCACTCTGGTGGGTGAACTTGCACTTCCCTTGGAAGGGACACCCGTCGCAACCCTGGTCACCCTGCACCCGCTGCCCACAGCTGGTGGCTTCATGGACTCACACATCCTGCGCAAGGCTGCCGGGCGTTTGCCTGCACTGGCAAACATTGCCGTACTGCGATTCAACACCCGTGGCACCAAGTCAACCCGTGGTCAAAGCCATGGCGAGTTCGGGCACGGGGTTGATGAGCGTGCCGACGTCGCTGCTGCGATGGCTTTTGTGCAGGAACGCGGGTTGCCACACCCCTGGCTTGTGGGATGGTCTTTCGGAACTGAATTGGCACTGAAGTATGGTCGCGAGCATGCTATCGATGGTGCAATATTGCTTTCGCCTCCGCTCCACCGTGCTACTGCAGAAGAGGTGGCTGCGTGGAATGGTGACCACCGTCAACTCATAGCCCTGGTCCCTGAGCACGACGACTACCTGCAAGGGCCTGAAGCGCGCGAGCGTTTCTCTTCCGTTTCCCACATCGACATTGTCGAAGTGGAAGGTGGCAAGCACTTATGGGTGGGGGAGAACCAAACCAAGCGTGTGCTCAATGAGATTGTGGAACGAGTGAACCCGTCAGCAGCCCCACTTCCCGAATGGTGGGACGGGGACGTAGCTGGTTCCAGCGACTAACAGCAACGAAGCTACGCTTCGTTTTGTGCCGGAACGACCACTTCTTTAATAATCAGTACCAGTGATGCTGCGATAGGGATTGCCACAAGCGCGCCCAAGATACCCATCAGCGTTCCACCTGCAAGTGCGGCAATAACCACGATGGAGCCTGGGATAGATATTGCCTTGTTCATGATCTTGGGGCTAAAGACATACGCTTCAACCTGCATATAGATCAGGAAGTAGATACCAATGATGATGGCAACCTGACCGTCGGCAAGAACCAGCTGACCTAAGGTGACGATGATGGAAGCCATCACGGTACCAATGAGAGGAATCAGGGCTAACAAGAAGGCGAGGAATGCGAACAGCAGTGCCTGCTTTCCGCCGATGAGGTTCAGCATGATGAATGCCAGGACGCCATTGAGGGCCGCAAGGGCAATCTGTCCCACGACATACTTGCCCACACCGCCGGTGATCTGCTCGCTCATCTCGATGAACTTTTCACGCTTGCTCTGAGGCACCAGAGAGTAGGTGGTGTTCTTGATGGTCTGCAGTGATGCAGTGAAATACAAAGTCAAAATGACAACAATCAGCGTGCCGGTGAGAGCGTTGGCCACGCCAACACCCACCGCCAGTGCTCCACCAGCGATCTTGCTGATGTTGGCCGGATCCCCAAAGAACTTGCCCACTTCGGTGATGACCTGATTGACATCGATGAAGCTACCGAATTGCTGATCTATGAGGGCAATCCAGTCCTTGGTTTTCAGCGAAGTAATTTCCGCGGGCAGGGTGTTCCACAAAGAAACAATCTGATCCACCATCATGGGGACGATTGCAAACAAAATGCCCACAACGGCGCCCACGACCACGATGACAACGGTGAGGATTGCTGACCACTTCGGGAACTTCTTGCTCATCAACCACTTCACAGCGGGGTCTAGACCCAGGGATAAGAAGAGGGCAATAAAGATATAAGTGAGAACTGTAGCCAGCGACTGCACAGCGGTCATCAAGACCATGCCCAGGCCAACACCCAAGCTACCGATTAGACCAGCGCGGAAAGCATTCTGGATTCGCATCGGGGGACTCCTTTGTTAGGGTTGCAACTTCTTCTGAGCCGAGGTAGTACCTAAGGTTTTCTCTAACTCCAACCGTAGTGCGTCAAAGTACGCAGCGACGGCTTCTCGCTCGACACGGATGCCCTCGAGTTGTGAATAAATTGAGGACAAAACTGAAGCGACGTATTTTTCCGCATCGGCAATCTTCTTGCGGACGAGTGTTTCTGTCGCGAGGCTCTGCTTCTGCGCTGCGCGACGAGCCTCTTCAAGAATGGCTTCAGCCTCTTCGCGGGCACGAATGGGCACAGTCTCAAACTCGACTTCAATAGCGCGTAAGCGGGTTCGGGCAGTGGCAAGTTGTGCTTCGGCAGCGCCGATGTATTTTTCGGTCTGTAAGACGGATTCTTGGTGGCGCTCTTGAAGCTCTTTCTCCATGTCGGCACGAATAGCGGCGTTATCGGCATTGAGTTTGAGGAGGTGAAGTATCTCGTCGTTGATCTTTTTCTCTGTGCTGGTTGCCAGAACAAGTTTGAATTCTTCAGCTTCGCGCTGGGCCTCGGCGGCATACCGTGCCACCTCGTTCTTACTCTCTGCTCGAAGGTTTGCCGCGATCGTGGAAGCTTCACCACGCAGACGCTGTGCCTCTTCCTGACCACGTGCAAGAATCTCTGCGGCTTGTACTTGTGCTTCAGAGATGATGACAGCTGCCTGTTGCCTGGCCTCAGCGGTCAGCTGATCCTTCACGGCACTGGCTTCGGCACGAGCTTGCTCGAAACTCTCCCGAGCTGCCTCAATGAATTGGCTTGACGTTTTTTCAGCAGCAGAACGGATAAACAAGGCATCACTCTCGGCTTTGCTCACGATCTCTGCGGCTAACTTATCCGCCTTCTTGAGTTTGGTGTTGAGCTGGGTACTTAACCCCTCTGCAGTGGGCTTGCTCTTGTTGGAGTGTTCAAGTTGTATCTCGGCCAGGCGCAGCTCGAGTTCCATGACCTGGGCGATGGCGTCATCATGAAGAGTCTTTGCGCTCAGGAGTTCTCGGCGAAGCTTCTGAATAAGAGGATCAACTTCGGCAGGGTCGTATCCGCGCAGAATGCGTGAAAACGATTCTTCCGATGCCACCGTTGACCTCCATAGCCCCGATATTGGGGGAAATTCTGACTGTGTGAGTCTACCCAGCAACAAGCTGCGACGCAGTTCGGTTCTGGGGTTTGTGCCTGCTCACAGGTTTGTCATCGCTGTTTCCGGTATCTTTGAATCTGACTTAACGTGACGCAGTGACCGGTTCTGGTGTCATGCGGAATACGTGGAGGAGACAAATAGTGCGGTTCCTGATTGCCATCGGTGTGTTTGCCG
>JBEBAV010000077.1:0-8852 GCA_041158725.1 Actinomycetota bacterium | reverse complement strand
CGGCAATTCCCGCTTGCGCACCAGTTGTCGTGTCCTCGATGTAAATAGTTCCTGGGCCTAGTTGGAGGCTCTTCCAGCGATAGTCAGGCAACCCAAGGGTGTAAAAGTTATCAACTGCGGGAACAACATTTCCGGATATCGAAGCAAGTGTTGATGCATTACAGACACCATCGACACCATTGGTTCCATTGGTTCCATTGGTTCCATTGGTTCCGTTATCTCCAGGAGCGCCACTTGGTCCAGCACTCCCCTGTGCACCGTCTTCACCGTTGGTTCCATTAGTTCCAGGAGCGCCACTTGGTCCAGCACTCCCTTGAGCACCATCAGTTCCATTCGTGCCGTCTATACAAGTACCGGAGGAGTTCTCTGAGGAACTGCTGTTTGCTTCTTTGAGTCCAATACCAAGGCCAAAAACAACTGCTGCCCCAACAGTTGCCGCAACAGAAGCAACGAGTACATCTCTAGTCCCCATAAACAGAGGCTATAGCTTTATTCGAAAATCAAACAGCTAGGCCAGTTCGATGAGATCGGCGTATTCCTTGTTCCAGTGATCCTCAATACCGTCCGGAAGAATCAACACACGCTCAGGGTTGAGTGCCTCAACTGCACCGGGGTCGTGGGAAACCAAAACTACTGAGCCTTTATAGCTAGCAAGTGCACCCAGAATCTCTTCACGAGAGACGGGGTCCAAGTTATTTGTGGGCTCATCCAAGAGAAGAACATTCGCGCTGGAGACAACGAGCATGGCCAAGGCCAAGCGAGTCTTCTCTCCACCGGAGAGAACACCAGCAGGCTTGAGCACATCGTCCCCCGAGAACAAGAACGAACCCAGCACCTTGCGGCACTCTGTTTCAGTCATGTGGGCTGCAGCTGAAACCATGTTCTGCAAGACCGAGTCCTGCACGCGCAGTGTTTCGTGCTCTTGGGCGTAGTAGCCGACCTTGAGCCCGTGACCTTCAATAACTTCACCAGTGTCGGGCTTGTCCACGCCCGCAAGAATGCGCAACAGTGTGGTCTTTCCTGCGCCGTTGAATCCCAAGATCACAACGCGAGAACCACGGTCAATGGCGAGGTCTACTGCGGTGAAGATTTCGAGAGAACCATAGGACCTGGACAGGTCTGTGGCCATCAAGGGTGTCTTGCCGCAGGGTGCAGGGTCTGGGAAGCGCAGCTTCGCCACTTTGTCACTCTGACGAACTTCATCCAGTCCGGCCAACAGCGTCTCAGCACGACGTGCCATCTGCTTAGCTGCCACAGCACCAGAAGCACGGGCACCCATCTTGGCGGCTTGGGCCTGCAGTGTGGAGGCTTTCTGCTCCGCATTTGCCCGTTCACGCTTACGGCGCTGTTCGTCCTGCTCACGCTGCTTCTGGTAGTTCTTCCAGTTCATGTTGTACACGTCGATGACCTGGCGGTTAGCGTCCAAATAGAACACGCGATTGACGGTTTCACCAACGAGTTCAACGTCGTGACTAATAATGATCAGCCCGCCCTGATATCCCTTGAGGAATTCACGTAGCCAGACCACAGAGTCAGCATCTAAGTGGTTGGTCGGCTCATCGAGCAGCATCGTCTCAGCACCTGAGAACAAAATACGAGCCAGTTCAATACGGCGTCGCTGTCCACCAGAAAGAGTCTTGAGAGGCTGATCGAGGATGCGATCAGGTAATTGAAGATTTGATGCGATAGAGGCAGCTTCTGCCTCAGCGGCATAGCCACCGAGTGCATCGAATCGGTCAGCAAGCTCGCCATACTTGCGCATTGCTTCGGCTGCGACCTTGTCATCCGCATCTCCCATGAGCATGCTGTTCTCAGACATGCCCTGGACGAGGGAGCCCAGACCGCGAGCGTTGAGAATACGGGTGCGAGCAAGCTCTTCAGGGTCACCTGAGCGAGGGTCCTGCGGGAGATAACCAATCTCCCCGCCGACCTCAATGAGGCCACCAGCTGGTTGCAGATCGCCGGCGAGTGTCTTTGTCAACGTGGTCTTGCCGGCACCATTACGGCCGACCAGACCAATCTTGTCTCCGTTGGAGACGCGGAAGGAAACTTCCGACATGAGCACTCGGGCGCCTACACGCAGCTCAAGGTCTTGGACGTTGAGCACAGGCTTTTCCCGATTCTTTGTTACATCTTGGCTAAACCTTCTGGCTCACCACTCCCATTAGTATATTTCTATGTCGAACATCACTCTTGCTGCTTCACGTCCCGTGCTTGCTGACCGTATTGGTTCACGCACACTCGTTACCGATGTTGCCCTCATCGCTGCTGGTGCAGCTTTGACCGCAGGTGCAGCTCAGATTGTTATTCCCATGTGGCCTGTTCCCATTACGGGACAGACTTTCGCAGTGCTGTTCGTCGGCGCAACCCTGGGCTCACTGCGCGGTGCGCTCTCTATGCTTCTTTACATCGCACTCGGTGTAGTAGGTCTTCCCGTCTTCGCTGAAGGCGGCGCTGGCCTCGCTAAGGTTGCTGGCCCCACTGGTGGTTACATGATCGGCTTCGTTCTTGCTGCTGCCCTGGTCGGCTGGCTTGCACAGAAGGAGTGGGACCGTAAGGTTCTGGGCACCATCGGCGCATTCCTTGCCGGAACCGTGGTGATCTACGCAGTTGGTTTGCCCTGGCTTTCTGTTGCACTAGGTCAGCTTGGTTACCCCAACGACCTGAACGCCACCCTGCAGGCAGGTCTCTACCCCTTCATCCCAGGTGACCTACTCAAGGCACTGATTGCTGGTGGTCTTCTTCCTTTCGTGTGGAAGCTCAGCACTCGCACAAAATAATTCACGCTTATGACGAAAGCCCCTGACGCAATTGTCAGGGGCTTTCGCTTTTTACAGGTGAAATGTCGCAGGGGTGCGACGGACAGATCAACCTGTAGATCTTCGCGTAATCGCGATTACTGATTAGAGCAGAGAATCCAGTGCTTGCGCAAGGTCTTCGATGAGATCATCGATGTCCTCAATACCAACGCTGATTCGCACGAGGTTAGCTGGGACCTCAAGTGCTGTGCCCTCGACCGAATGATGAGTCATCAAACCGGGATGTTCAATTAAGGATTCAACACCGCCAAGTGAGGGGGCGAGTGTGAAGAGATTCGTGCGAGTGGTCAGTCGCGTAGCGGCCTTCTCTCCCCCAGCGAGCTGAATGGACATCATGCCACCGAAGAGAGACATCTGACGCTTGGCAACGTCATAGCCAGGGTGGGATTCAAGACCTGGATACAGGATCTTCTCAACAGCCTTGTGGTTTTCAAAACGCTCGGCCAGTGCCAGAGCATTGCTGGAGTGACGCTCCATACGGACACCCAAAGTCTTGATCCCGCGCATAGTGAGATAAGCATCAAATGGGGAAGAAATTGCTCCCATCCAGTTTTGAATCTGGGCAACTTTCTCAGCAATCGCTGCATCTTTGAGAATAATTGCTCCACCCACGACATCGCTGTGGCCGCCGAGATACTTAGTCGTGCTGTGCAAAACAACGTCTGCACCGAGTTCAATCGGGCGCTGGAGCGCTGGAGTAGCAAAGGTGTTATCCACGAGAACGATGGCTCCATGCTTGTGGGCAATCTTGGAGACACCCTCAATATCCACGATAGTCATCAGCGGGTTTGTGGGGGTCTCTATGCGCACAACCTTAGGCTTGGTGCTCTTGATAATGTCCTCGACGGCTGTGAGATCAGTGAAATCAATACACGAGTTCGTCACACCCCAGGGGCCATAAACCTGCTCAATGGCGCGATATGAGCCACCATAGGCGTCATTGCCCAGCACGATGTGATCGCCAGGCTTGAGCACAGCACGGAGGAATGCATCCTCTGCTGCCATGCCACTAGCAAATGAGTAGGACAGAATCCCACCCTCGAGTGAGGTGAGGTTTTCCTGCAGGGCCGTTCGCGTGGGGTTATCACAGCGTGAATACTCGAAGCCGTTCAGAGGAGTTCCAGGAACATCCTGCTCGAAGGTAGACGAGAGATAAATCGGTGGCACAACCGCACCGGTGGTGGGGTCTGACTTTTGACCAGCGTGAATCGAACGCGTATTGAATCCCTGAGGCATGTACTCAGGCTAAACGCTGGAAAGAAATTGTGAAAAATTTCTTCCCCGAATTGTTACGACGAAAATGACCTAGATCGAGAATCCGAGGGCACGCATCATTTCGCGGCCGTCGTCGGTGATCTTCTCAGGACCCCATGGTGGCATCCAGACCCAGTTGATTCGGAACGCATCTACAACGTTATCGAGGGCTTGTGCAGTTTGCTCTTCAATGACATCAGTGAGTGGGCAGCCCGCACTGGTCAGAGTCATATGAATGATCAATGCATCATTCTCATCGTCCCATTTGAGGTCATAGATGAGTCCCAGGTCAACAATGTTGATACCCAGTTCGGGGTCCATAACCTCTTTGAGAGCTTCAATGCACTCGTTGTAGCGGTCGTCAGAGAGCTCAGAAGACATTGTTAGGCAATCTCGAGGTAACGGTCGTATCCCTCAGATTCGAGACGATCAGCCAGCTCAGGGCCGCCTTCTTCTGCAACCTTGCCGTTGACGAAGACATGCACAAACTCAGGCTTGATGTAGCGGAGAATGCGGGTGTAGTGAGTGATGAGGAGAACACCGAGGTCAGAGTTTTCCTTGGCGCGGTTAACTCCTTCAGAAACAATCTTCAGTGCATCCACGTCAAGACCAGAGTCGGTCTCATCCAGAACAGCAAACTTGGGCTTGAGCAGTTCGAGCTGAAGAATCTCGTGACGCTTCTTCTCACCACCAGAGAAGCCTTCGTTGACGTTGCGCTCGGAGAAGCTGGGGTCCATCTTGAGGTTCGCCATGGATTCGCGAACTTCTTTGATCCAGTTACGCAGAGTGGGTGCTTCTCCATCGATGGCGGTCTTCGCAGTGCGGAGGAAGTTGGTGACGGTAACACCAGGGATCTCGACCGGGTACTGCATAGCTAGGAAAAGTCCTGCCTTGGCACGCTCGTCCACGCTCATCTCGAGAACATCTGCGCCATCGAGTGTGATGGAGCCGCTGTCTACGGTGTACTTGGGGTGTCCAGCAATTGTGTAAGCAAGAGTTGACTTACCCGAACCGTTGGGGCCCATAATGGCGTGGGTTTCGCCGGAGTTAATCTCGAGGTTGACTCCACGCAGAATCTGCTTGGTGCCCTGGTCGGTCTCGACGCTGACGTGCAGGTCGGTGATCTTCAGAGTTGACATGGCTTAGATCTCTTTCGTGACGGTGGGGTCAATGAAAATATCGCCATCGATAACCTCGACGACAAAAACGGGAACGGGTTCGTAAGCAGGCAGGGTGAGCGGCTTGCCGGTGGTCAATTCAAATTTGGAACCGTGTGCCCAGCACTCGAGAGTGTCGTCTTCGACGAAACCCTCGGAGAGAGAAATGTCTCCGTGAGTGCAGGTGTCACCAATAGCGTGGATATCTCCAGCAGCATCCAGCACGAGGGCAACAGGAATACCACCGACGATAACCTTCTTGGCCTGGTTGAGCACGAGCTCACTCGCAGCACACACCTTCTCGGCAGCCATTACTTCACTCCTGCTTCTAGTTCAGCATTCAATGACGCTTCAATACGCTCAGCAAGGGCAGGAATACCCAACTGCTGGACGACTTCGTTCAAGAATCCGCGCACAACCAGTCGACGGGCTTCTTCCTCGCTAATGCCACGGGCCTGGAGGTAAAAGAGTTGCTCGTCATCAAAACGACCAGTTGCTGAGGCGTGACCAGCACCAGCAATATCTCCGGTTTCGATTTCCAAGTTAGGTATCGAGTCTGCGCGGGTGCCTTCAGTGAGCATCAGGTTACGGTTCTGCTCGTAGGAGTCAGTTCCGGTGGCCTTGTTACCGATGAGCACGTCACCGATCCACACAGTGTGAGCACCCTTACCCTGCAGTGCACCCTTGTAGGTCACACGGCTCTTGGAGTGGGGGGCATCGTGGTTGACATACACCTGCTGCTCGATGTGCTGGTGTGCATCTGCAAAGTAGACACCCAACATGGTGACCGAGGATCCGTCCTCAGCCAGGTGAGACGAAGGATTTACACGAATAACTTCTCCGCTGAGCGAGACAACACTGTGCTTGAGTGACGCATTGCGTCCCACACGTGAAAAGTGGCTAGCCAAGTGCAGTGCGTCATCGTTCCATTCCTGAACGGTAACCACATTGAGCTCAGCTTCGGCACCCACCAGAATTTCCACGTTCTCAACCAGGCGTGCATCTCCATTGTTCTGGAGAACAACTGTTCCCTTAGAGAACGGTGCCGCTTCGATCAGAATGTGTGCAGCGCGTGCAGTTTTACCGAGAGCATCGCGAGTAATGGTGATTTCTGAAACATCCTCAGAGGTGACAGAAACAAGCAAAACCTCAGTTGCCGCAGCCCAGGCGTTGGCCGAAGCCTTGTCTTCAGGAATACCTGCAGTTCCGACACGTGGGTCACTAGCTGGAATCCAGGACAGCGAGACACCAGCCGTTTCACTGGCGGTGTAGTCGAAGCGTGAACTATCAAGCTCACCAGAAATGAGCTCTTGCAGCTTGGCTACGGGAGTAAATTTCCAGTCGAGTTCACGACCGGTTACCGCGTCGAAATCAGCTGGGTTAGTTGATTTCGGGCGCGCAGAACGAACTTGTACGGGGACAGTCACTTAGCCCACAGATCCTTCCATGCCGATTTCAATCAGCTTGTTGAGCTCGAGTGCATATTCCATGGGAAGTTCACGAGAGATGGGCTCGATGAAACCACGAACAATCATGGCCATTGCTTCATCCTCTTCCAGACCACGGCTCATCAGGTAGAAGAGCTGGTCTTCACTCACCTTGGACACAGTTGCTTCGTGACCAAGCAAAACGTCATCCACGCGGATGTCGATTGCGGGGTATGTGTCAGAGCGTGACTGGGTGTCCACCAAGAGAGCGTCACAACGCACCGTGTTTGCGGAGTTGTGTGCATTAGCATCTACGCGAATTTCACCGCGGTATCCGGCACGCCCACCACCACGAGCAATCGACTTAGACACAATCGAGCTCTGCGTGTTGGGAGCCATGTGAATCATCTTGGCGCCAGCATCCTGATGCTGGCCGGGACCTGCGAAGGCAATGGAGAGGGTCTCACCCTTAGCGCCTTCACCGACGAGGTAGACCGAGGGGTATTTCATCGTCACTTTGGAACCGAGGTTGCCATCAATCCACTCCATCGTTGCACCCTCGTGTGCAATGGCACGCTTGGTTACCAGGTTGTAGACGTTGTTAGACCAGTTCTGGATGGTGGTGTAGCGAACGCGAGCGTTTTTCTTCACGATAATTTCCACAACTGCAGAGTGCAGAGAGTCACTCTTGTAAATGGGAGCGGTACATCCCTCGATGTAGTGCACGTAGCTTCCCTCGTCAGCGATGATGAGGGTGCGCTCGAACTGTCCCATGTTTTCCGTATTGATACGGAAGTAGGCCTGCAAAGGAATCTCGACGTGCACACCTGGTGGAACGTAGACGAAGGACCCGCCCGACCACACTGCAGTGTTGAGTGCAGCGAACTTGTTGTCACCTGAAGGGATCACGGTGCCGAAGTATTCCTCGAAGAATTCGGGGTGCTCTTTTAGCGCTGTGTCGGTGTCCATGAAGATGACGCCCTGGCGTTCGAGTTCTTCGTTGATTTGGTGGTAGACCACTTCAGACTCGTACTGAGCTGCAACACCGGCAACCAAGCGCTGACGCTCAGCCTCAGGAATACCTAACTTCTCGTAGGTGTCCTTGATTTCGTCGGGAAGATCTTCCCAGGTCTGTGCCTGACGTTCCGTTGACCGGACGAAGTACTTGATGTTATCGAAGTCGATTCCGGAGAGGTCAGCACCCCAGTTAGGCATGGGCTTGCGGCCAAAGATTTCGTAGGCCTTCAGTCGCATCTTGAGCATCCACTCGGGCTCATTCTTCAAGCCAGAGATGTCTGCAACGACCTCATTGCTGATGCCTCGGCGAGCGCTGGCTCCAGCCGAGTCCTTGTCGTGCCAACCGAATTCGTACTGGCCAATGCCCTCAAGTTCGGGCCGGTCAATCAGGATGTCTGACATGGCACTCTTCCTATCGAATCTAAACTGGGAGAAGAACGCACGATCTGTCGCGAAAACCGCGGCAACATCGCATGTTCTCGCCCTCGAGATATCGGCTTACGCACGATTACATTGAACTCACTTAGCCTAACCTTAGTTCGTTCAATATGACAGGGTTTCTCGTTCTTCATCAGCGAACAACACAATTCAAAGAAGGTCTATCTCCGTGAGCACTCTTGTGAACTGGTTCCCCACTGTTGTTGACCGTCGGGTGCGCATTGCTGCGTGGACAACCTTTGTTGTTCAAACGTTGATTGTGGTCACTGGTGGGGCTGTTCGTTTAACTGCCAGTGGTCTTGGTTGCCCCACCTGGCCTAAGTGCACCGAGGATTCTCTGGTAAACACCCCAGAGATGGGTATTCACGGCATCATCGAGTTTGGTAACCGCCTGCTTACTTTCTTGCTGGTCATCGTTGCGATTGCTACGTTTGCGCTGATTTTCCGGATGCGTAAGCAACGAAGGGACCTGTTCTGGCTAGCTCTGCTGATCGGCTTGGGGATCCCCGCGCAAGCGGTTATTGGTGGCATTTCGGTCCTTACCAAGCTGGACCCCTATGTTGTGGGTTTGCACTTTATTGTCTCCATCGCGATGGTTGTTCTCTCTACCGTTCTAGTTTTCAACGTTTACCGTGGCAACGGTCCCTGGAAGTGCGTGGCAAACGGGTGGACCATCACTGTGGCGTGGATTATGGCTTCATTCCAATTCATCACGATTTGTGTAGGAATTCTGACTACTG
>JBEBAV010000076.1:0-14812 GCA_041158725.1 Actinomycetota bacterium | reverse complement strand
ACCCCGTCTTGAGCGACTTCGGTATTGCTTCCTCGGTTTATCTGGGAGATAGCTCCACGGCAGTGGGATTATCTGTCCCCTGGTCAGCACCTGAAGTTATTCGTGAAAGTACGACAGGTTCTACAGCGTCAGAGATCTGGTCTTTGGGTGCCACGGTGTATTCGTTGCTGGCTGGCCGTAGTCCCTTCGAAGTGCCTGGCAAAGACAACTCTCCCGGTCATCTAGCTGGACGTATTTTGAAGTCCAAGCCCCAACCCATCGGGCGCAGCGATGTGCCTGCACGTCTGGAAGAAATCCTCAACCAGGCCATGAGTAAGAACCCGATCGACCGACCACACTCAGCCGTGGAGTTCGCTCGCCAGCTGCAGCAGGTGGAGACTTCCCTTGGACTAGCCCAGACACCGCTTGATGTGGTGGGGGATGAGTGGGGTTCGACAGCAATCGTGATTAACGAAAATGATCGCACGGCATTGTCTCCTCTGGATTCACACTCCAGTCCTGCCTGGAAGCGCCAGGGATATAACTCCACGCCCGCGGAGCGAGATGAATTGGCCCTCGTAGCGGCCCAGCGTCGTCGGAAGCTCTTCATCACGGTGGCGACCGGTGTTGTTGCCGTGATTGCCATTGTCACCCTGGTGCTTGCTGTGGTGGCTGGATAATCATGTTCCGCTCGTGGCTCACCCGCCTTCTCGGTGCAACTCCACGCCGCCGCACTGTCATCAAGTGGACGGCGGCAACCAGTGCAGTGGTGTTGCTGGTGATTGGAGCGCTCGTTGCTACCGGCTATCAAGCACAACGCGTGAATCTGGATGATGGTGCTGTCTGGGTGACCAATGGCGATAAGCAAGCTATCGGCCGGGCAAACACCAAGGTTTTTGAACTGAACACGGTGTTGAGCACAGACTCCAGTCAGATGGATCTGGTCCAAAACGGACAGCACGTGTTCCTCATTAACGATGCAACCAGGTCATTGGATGTGGTGAACCAGGCAACGGGCGAGGTTTCGGAAAGTATTCCGCTTCCTCAAGATGTGACCTATGCAGCATTGTCGGGTGACAATGTCATCTTGCATGCGCCGAGTACTGGTGATGTGTGGGTCATCCCCGCAGCGACCATTTCCACCTTTGATGCACAGACACAGCCAGCCAATTTCACGGTGGGGGCTGATTCGGTTGTCGCGGTCAACGACCAGGGTTACCTGGTCGGGGTGAGCGCCAAACTAGGAACTCTCTCGAGTATCAACACCCTCACCTCTGTGACACCCGAGAGTAAAGCTCTTGATGCGGAACTTAACCCCGGGAAGTTAGCCATCACTCTGGTGGGTGATCGCTGGGTTGTCCTCGACCGCGAAAGTTCCATCCTCATCACGGCGGGCCGAGTTATTGAACTCATTGCTACCGCAACTGAACTTGCGCAGGCACAACTCCAACTTCCTAGTGCTATGGGCGTGAACGCCAGCAACAACGCAGCAACGACTGTCTCTGGAACGTCTTCGGTTCTGCTTTCATTCAGTTCGGGACTCTCAGCAATCAACCTTGATAGTGGCGAGGCTTCGCTCATTGCTGCAGCGAGTGGGCGACCAGCAGCGGCACTCATTGAGGGTGATTGTGCCTATGCAGCGTGGTCTGGTGGCACGGTGTGGTCCAAGTGTGGTTCAGAAGCTGACAGTGTCAGCAACGCTGAATCAATGGCTGGTTCTGCAGAGCTGACCTTCCGGCTGAGCGACGGAGTCATTGCGCTAAATGACTCCGTCAATGGCTTGGTGTGGGCGGTTCAAGGTGGTGTCCGCCTCATAGACAACTGGGATTCACTCCTGGCACAGCAGGCACTCGAACAGCAGGTTGTGCAAACCAATAATGCTGATGCCCCCGAGTATGACAAGAATCCTGCACCGCCGGTTGCGGTGGATGATGACTTAGGTGCACGTCCAGGTCGTGTGACGTCGCTTCCTGTTTTGTTGAATGACTATGACCCCAATGGGGATGCACTCGTCATTGACTCGGTTACCGGAATTCCAGGTGGCTTGGGAGAGATCTACATCAGTTCGGAACGCAATCAGGTCATGGTTCGACTTGCCCCAGATGCGGCGGGAACAACCCAGTTTGACTACACAATCTCGGATGGACGCGGGGGAGAAGCCTCCGCAACCGTCACTGTGAACATCCGTCCAGATTCTGAAAACTCCCCACCGGTTCAGGCACGTCCCACACGGACGGATGTGGCAATGGGCGGTCAAGTCATTCTCAACGTCTTGGGTGACTGGGTCGACCCAGACGGTGACGCCATCTTTGTCGCTGCGGCGACCACTGAAGCGCCTGACTCCCTGTCGTATTCACCTGCTGGCCGTGTGGCATTCACCGACTCGGGCCGAGGTGGAGGTGGATCTAAGCAGATAGCTCTGGAGGTCTCTGACGGTCGAGCCTCCGGCTTTGGTTCGGTGCAGGTTACTGTGAAGGCCGCAGGCCAGGTGCCCATCGTGGCCGAAGCTTTCGCGGTGATTGCTGTGCAGGGTCAACCTGTCACGATTAACCCGTCATCACACATCCGAGGAGGTTCAGGAGTTCTCAGCCTGACAGGTGTCCCGGATGTACCGGGCCTGGATATCGTCACTGATTTTGCTGACTTCTCATTCACTGTGACAGCCTCACGCACGGGTTCGAGCTATGTCACCTATGCCGTCACCGATGGTGACGCCACCGGTTCTGGACTTGTTCGCGTTGACGTGATTGACCCTCCTGAGGTCTCTGCGCAGCCCATCACCTCAGCGCATGCTGTGTATGTTCCACTGCAGCAGTCCCGGACTGTGGACGTGACAGCGACAGACCGCGACCCTGCTGGCGGCGTCCTCGTCGTGACAGGAACCATGAATGTTCCGATCGAGTCAGGTATTCAAGTCGAGGTAGTGGATCACCGACTCGTTCGAGTGACTTTGACCAAACCATTGGATGCGGCTGTTTCCTTTGGCTACCGCATCAGTAACGGGATTTCACAAAACGAAGGCTCCATTACCGTCGTGCAGACACCCGCGCCTGTGGTTGCTCAAGCACCCGTTGCCGTGCCAGACGCAGTGGCCGTTCGCGTCGGTGATGTCATTTCAATTCCTGTTCTCACCAATGACATCCACCCTGACGGGGGTGAGCTCACCTTGGCTCCTACCCTCGACCAAGATGTTCCCTCCGGTGCCGGTCTGCTGTTCGTCTCCGGCAATCAGCTTAGATTCTTGGCTGGAAACAACCCCGGCACCTACTCCGCTGTCTATCGCGTCAACGCGGACAATGGCCAATGGGCCAGTGGAACTGTGACCATTTCCGTTCGTGCAATTGATGAAGACACTAACCAAGCGCCCACTCCTCGCACGGTTATCGCTCGTGCCATGTCGGGTCAGACGGTGCGCATCCTGATTCCTCTGGTGGGGATCGACCCTGATGGAGACTCGGTGCAATTCGTTGGCCTGGATACCAACCCAGAGAAGGGTTCCATCACCGGCGTGGGCGGTGACTGGATCGAATACGAGGCTTCTGCCTATGCCACCGGCACGGACTCGTTCAGCTATTCGGTTGTGGATGCACTTGGTGCACAAGCCAGTGCCACGATTCGTGTCGGTATTGCTGAGCCTCTCGCGGGAGGCCGCAACCCCATCGCAGTTGCGGACAATGTGATTGCTCGTCCCGGTTACACCGTCTATGTTCGTGCGTTGCAAAACGACAGTGATCCTGACGGTCGCCCACTCTCGCTCGTCACCGTTACCCCTCAGGACGAGTCAGTCACTGCCGAAATTGTGGGTGACTTGGTCAAAATCACAGCACCACTCACTCCGGGTCGTTATGGGTTGGTCTATGAGATCGAGAATGACTTGGCTGGCTCTGCATCCAACTTCATCACCCTCGACGTTCAGGCCCAGGCGCCGCTAGCTAAACCTGTCATCTCGGATGCGGTGGTGAGTCTGACGGATATTCTTGACCACAACACCGTTGATGTGAACGTCATGGCCAATGCTTTCTTTGCGGATGGACCCGTTTCCAGCCTGCGCCCCAGCATTGTCAATGGTTACGGCTCCACCGCACGTGTGATCTCACATAACACGGTGCGGGTCCAGGTGTTGGCTCAAAGCCAAATCATTCCGTTCTCTGTAGCCCACCCGGATGACCCCAGTGTCACCTCGACCGCATTTATCTGGGTTCCAGGAACCGATGATGCGCTGCCTCAGCGCAAGCGAGGTGTTGCCCCGTTGACCGTGGTGAGCGAGGAAGCCCTGCGCATCAACCTCAATGACTACGTCATTGCAGCACTAGGAAAGACTGTGAAACTCACGGACGCGTCCACAGTCCGTGCAACCCATACCGATGGCTCGCGTCTCGTGGTCAACGACACCACGTTGAGTTACACCAGCGAAGACCGCTACTTCGGTCCTGCCTCAATCTCGTTCGAAGTCACCGATGGGGAGAGTGTTACCTCTCCTGGTGCACACACCGCCACCATCGTGTTGCCGATAACGGTCACCCCACGTGAAAACATGCCACCGGTGATGTTGGGGGCCAACATCGACCTCGAACCTGGTCAAGAAAAGACCCTCGACCTGGTTCGTGTGACCCGCTACCCCTATGTCGATGACCAAGATGAGCTTGAATACACCGTCTCAGGTGCTGGCCAAGGTGTCAGTGCGACCTTGGACGGTCAGACACTGACCCTGAAAGCCAGTGATGACGCAGATAAGGGCCGCACCGTTCCGCTCACCATCACCGTGAAAGACAAGGTTGCCGAAGGCTCTCCAGGGCAGATCATTATTCGCATCGTTCCCTCCACTAGGCCATTGGCTATCCTTGCAACAGACAGCATCGTGGCCAAGCGCGGAGAAACCCAGACGGTTGATGTCCTTGCGAATGACCAGGCCACCAACCCCTTCCCCGGCAAGCCGTTGAAGGTGCTCTCCGTTCGCGGTCTCGATGGCGGGAATATCCCTGCTGGTGTCACCGTGACACCCTCGGCAGACAAGTCCACCCTGACGGTGACGGTCTCCGGCAGCGCTGACCCCAGCGACACTACGTTGGAATATGAGGTGGCAGATGCCACAAATGACCCCGACCGTTACGTCTGGGGCGTCATCAATATTTCTGTTCAAGATGTTCCCTCAGCACCACAGGCACCGACACGTGCTGCTGGATTTGTTTCCGGAACTCTGACCCTGTCCTGGCCTGCACCGGCTGCCAACAATTCCCCGATTACGAAATACACTGTGGAAAGCGATGGCGGATATCGCAAGGAGTGCACCTCCACCATCTGTTCACTCGACGGTTTACCCACTGGTCAAAGTTTCCGCTTCACCGTGAGTGCAACAAATGCCATCGGCACTTCACTCCTGAGTGGATGGAGTGAACCCCTCAGCGCAGATGTCATTCCTGCAGGACCTGCAAGCGTGACCGTCTCTGCTGTGGCAGGCCAGCAAGGCTTGGCAACGATTACATGGAGCGCGGTCAGCACACCTTCTGGAGGAAGCCCTGTAACGGGCTATGAGGTCGTCTTCTTTGAGAATGGAACACCTCGTTCCACATTTACCCCTGGTGCAGATCAGACCTCACTGACGAATCTTCCCGTGACTCCAGGTGCAAGCTATTTTGCTCGGGTAATCCCCAAAAACAGCGCCCAAACAGACAACTGGAACTCGACCGACTCAGGAACCTTTGTGGCACCAGGAGCTCCCTCACAAGTCTCCATTACGTCAGTGAGCAACAACGCTTCAGGTGCGACAACGTTGACCTGGACTCCAGCATCTGCTGCGGGATCTGCCGGATCCATGCTGTACTTCGTCACGCGAGTGGGAAGCCTCTCGGATGGATGCCCCAGTGACTACGCAAGCCGACCTGCTTCAGGAGCCTTACAGGGTACTGACGGTGACAAGTCACCAGGAACCTATTTCTTGGCTGTCATTGCCGTGAACGATTTTGGTTGCTCTGCGACCGTCACCGCTGTTGAAGTTCTGGCAGCACCCACGTTTACAGTCGTGGACTGCCTGATCGCACCTTTCTCTGGAACTTCGGCTTCGTGTGGAACCACATTGGCTCCCAACACGTCCTTCGTTCTCAAGCTCAGTGGCGTCACGCTCACACCAGCGGCATCAGGAACCGTCAGTTACCAAGTCAAGGTCGGCAACTCGAACTGGCTCGAACTCACCGCTTTCACTGCCGATTACGTCACCGGCGAATATGACGCTAGTCGTTATGCCGCAAATGGCATCACCGCTGGTGCAGGTCAGAATGTTGTCGTGAGGGCTTGTTTATCCGCCACAAATTGCAGTGCACCCAGTTCAGCTCTCACCGTAGACATCCCCACTCCCTAGATCACCACCCGTTCCACCGAAAGGCACAACACATGAGTATGAAACCCGAACAAGCAGCCGGGTTCCAGAAGGTTTTCGACAAACTTGTCGGAAACGTGGAACAGGTACTTTTGGGCAAGAACCGCACCATTCGCTTGGCCTTCACCGCCATGCTCAGTGGTGGCCACCTTCTCCTTGAGGACTACCCCGGAACCGGTAAGACTTCCCTTGCCCGTGCGATGGCGCAGAGCGTGCAAGGAAGTCACTCCCGCATACAGTTCACCCCAGATTTACTTCCAGGTGACATCACCGGAGTGAGCATCTTTGACCAGAAGAAAGGCGCCTTTGAATTCCACAAAGGACCCATTTTCTCCAACATTGTGCTCGCCGATGAAATCAACCGTGCCAGCCCAAAGACGCAGTCCGCACTGCTCGAGGTGATGGAAGAACACCATGTCACTGTTGATGGTGTGACCCACCCCACGGGTGAGCCTTTCATGGTTATTGCAACCCAGAACCCCATTGAGCAGGCTGGGACTTACCGCCTCCCAGAAGCACAGCTTGACCGTTTCTTGATGAAGGCCTCCCTGGGATACCCAGACCACGCCTCGACCATGCTCATCTTGGAAGGCTCTGCCAAGAAGCAGGCTGCCGAACTCGACGGTGTTGTGCCCGCCGAGATGGTGGTCAAGCTGATTGAGCTCGCCAAGAGCGTCCACGTTGATCCAGAAATCAACGACTACGTCTCACGCATTGTGGAAGCAACTCGTTTCGCACCCGAAGTGCGTTTGGGTGCCTCGGTTCGTGGTGCGTTGGCACTGATTCGTGCCTCGCGTGTTCACGCAGCCTCACAGGGCCGTCACTTTGTCATTCCTGACGATGTCAAGGCACTGGCTGACTCAGTCTTGTCACACCGTCTCGTGCTTGACCCCGAAGCAGAGTTTGATGGCGTCACCGCCAACAACGTGGTGGGCAAGATCCTCATTGATCTTCCTGTTGGAGCGCCTACCACCTCATGAATTTCCGCGTAGTCACCTCGAGAGGCTGGGGCTGGGCTATCGTCGCCCTGCTCAGCCTCGTCGTTGGTGCTTCGCAGGGGTGGATAGAGCTCATTGGTTTGGGCGTTGCTGGACTGCTGACCTTCGCTAGTGCAACTCTGTATGCCCTGTTCCGTCACTCTCATGACGTGTCTTTCAAGCTTGCCCACGAACGAGTTGTGGTCGGTGATGACGCTCAGCTGGTGGTGTCGGTGTCGAACCCAACGGGTCATTCACTGGCGGCTCTGGATGTTGTCGTTCCGGTGGGGGAGCAGCAGGTGGAGACGCAGGTTGGTCGTCTGCGTAAGGGGGCTCATGATGACATCTCGTTACCTATTCCCACAGAACACCGTGGCATGGTTCAGGTGGGACCCGCCCGTGTCATTCGACAGGACCCTCTGGGGTTGATTTCCCGTGAAGTAGTTCACGGAGACGTGAAGACGCTGTTCATTCACCCCAAAACCATTGGTTTGCTCAGCATGAGCACCGGTTTTGTGCGGGACCTGGAAGGCAATCCCACCAGAGACCTCACGGACAGTGACCTCTCCTTCCATGCACTGCGTGAATATGTTCCCGGCGATGACCGTCGAAATATTCACTGGAAGTCCACGGCAAAAACCGGTCAGTTCATGGTTCGCCAGTTTGAGCAGACTCGTCGTAGCCACCTCATGATTGCGTTGGACACTGAACCTGAGGTTTTTGCCACCGATGACGAGTTCGAATTAGCAGTCAGTGCGGCAGCGTCCCTGGGTGTTCGGGCAATTCGTGACACCCGTGAGCTCTCTGTTCTCGTCAGTGCTGATGCGCGACCTGCTCCTACCGGTCGTCTGAGCGCATTGCGTGAAGCAGCCCGTGAACTTGCTTCTCGCCGACGCAATGAACGTGGTTCAGCTCCGGCACGAATTCGTGCACTGTCGACAGTTTCCCGTGATCGCCTGCTCGATGAACTCTCTGGGGTTCATCTGCAAGAGGGAAGCCCCAACATTGTTGAGCTTTCACGCCTGGCATCTGTTCAGGCGGCAGATGTCTCAATTGCGTTCCTTGTCACTGGAGCATCTATTGACTCCAAAACCCTGCACTCAGCATCGGTGGCTTTCCCGGCCGGTGTTGAGGTTGTCGTGGTGAGCTGTGCTCCAGAAGCGTCGCCTGTTACACGCCGGATGGGCAGACTCACCGTGGCAACGATTGGTCGTCTTGATGATCTCCAGCAGTTGTTGGGTAAACGAATGGCGGTGGCGTAATGAGAGCGCTGTTCCTTGCCTTCGCTGTAGTGATCTCACTTGTGCCTTTGTGGCCGGTGTATCAAGACCCTGCTTTCTTCGTAGCTCTGGCAGGTGGTGCAATCCTTGGTGCTGTGATTGCTGTGCTTGCGGCTCGTGGATCCTGGTCTGTCCTGCGCACAGCTTTAACAGCAGTAGCCGCGTATCTCGTCTGTGGAGTGCCATTAGCTGTTCCCAGCGAGGCCATTCTGGGCTTGTTGCCCAGTCTGCAGGGGGAACTCAACCTCATCACGGGTGTGGTTCTTTCCTGGAAGCAGCTCGTAACCGTGATGCCTCCCGTGGGTGCTTATGAAGCCCTACTCGTTCCCGTTTTGTTACTGGCGCTAGTGGGTGTGTTGAGTGCGGTCTCACTCAGCCTGCGACTTAATCGCCACAAGGGCGTGGGAAGCATTGCAGCTCTCGTCCCTGTCCTCACTCTCGGTGTCGCTATCTGGCTGGGTCCAAGTCGCAGTTTTGCCAGCATTGCCGTCACCGTCGGAGTCTTTGTCTTGATTGCTCTGTGGTTTGCCTTCAGCCGAGTGGGTGTCGCACGAACGAGCTTCAGAGCACTAGGAATTCTGCTTCTTGCAGCCGTGGTTGCCTCAGCAGTAGTGCTGGTGACACCAATCACGAACCGCACTGTGTGGCGCACTGAAATAGAGCAGCCTTTTGTTCTGCAAGATGACACCAGTCCACTCTCGGAATACCGCTCCTATGTCACCGGGGATTACAAAAACACAGAGCTTTTCACTGTTTCTGGAATCAGTGCTGGCCAGCGGGTGAGCATTGCCACTCTCGATAATTACACCGGTGTTCTGTATTCCGTTGGAGGAGTTGCGTCAGACTTCACAAGGCTTCCTGGTTCTATTCCAGTGAACTCCCCAAGCGGAGATAGGGTCTCCGCAGAGTTCACCATTTCCGGATTGACGGGAGCATGGGTTCCCCTCACCGGCGAATTGGGCTCATTGAGTTTCACCGGAAGTGGATCGCGTGCTCTGACAGATGCGTTCTATTACAGTCGACCAGCAGGAACTGGCGCTGTGACCACAGGTCTTTCTGAAGGTGACAGCTATCGAACAACTGGTCTTGCCGCTCCCGAGGTTTCCCTCAACGCCGTGAGTTCACGAGAACCCGGTGATGCCATCGTTCCAGCACCTGCCGTGATGCCAGATGGACTTGATGCGTTTGTGTCACTTGCTTCAAAAGGCAAGACGTCAGCCGGTGAACGTTTGCAGGCAGCCCTCGCTGCCCTCACCTCCGAGGGGTATATCAGTCACGGTGGCCCTGGTGAGGTGCCCAGTGCGTCTGGTCACGGCGCTAACCGTTTGGCAGCGCTCTTTGCCGCCACACCCATGGTGGGTGATGCTGAGCAATATGCCGCCGCCGCGTCGTTGATTGCTACCCAAGTCGGGTTCCCCTCTCGAGTTGTCATGGGATTCATCGCGCCAGAGGGCACAGATGCTGGAACTGGTGTGACCTTCACCGGGGCGCAGATGACAGCGTGGATCGAAATCTCGACTACTGAAGGCTGGGTTGCGGTTAATCCCAACCCTGCCGAGCGTCCCATCCCGGACGAAGAGCCCCAAGATCCCAAAGAGGTTGCCTTCCCTCAAACGGCGGTGGAACCACCAGCTCAAGAGGAGCCTCAACTCAATGACAATTCAGCACCCGAAGCTGCCGACGAAGAGCAGCCCAACCCTGCTGACCCCGTTCTCCAAGCAATACTGGCGGTCGTGAGCATCGTTGGCTGGAGCCTGTTCTGGTTAGTGCTGTTGACCTCCCCATTCCTGAGTGTCATCGTGGCGAAGCGCCGCCGACGCAAAGCGCGTCACAGCGCCGCTGATCCACGAAAACGTGTTGAAGGCGCATGGAGTGAAGTCCGAGATGCCCTGGTTGACTATGGAACGACCGCCTCGCTGTCACACACTCGACTTGAAGTTGCTGAGATGACGAATCTGCCCGCGGCCACCTCCGTTGCCGTGTTGGCAGACACTGCCCAGTATTCACCAGATGACCTCAGCGAATCTGAAGTGCTACAAGCGTGGTCAGAGGCTGATGATGTTGTCCGGGAGCTAGGAGCGAATCTCACTCGTTGGCAGAGAATTAAAGCCATGATTTCTGTGAAGTCATTTGGCCTCACCTGGGCTCGCTTCACAGCGTGGCTGCCCAAGCGCAGGTAGCATCACTTTCATGTTGTGTGATGTCTGTCAGAGTGCACTCCCAGAGGGAGCGCTGTTCTGTGGTGAATGCGGAAGCTCACTTTCCCGCACGCAAGCTGTTCCCGTGGTGGTTGCTGAGCCAGAGCCCACGCTGCTCACTCCTGAACCTCCAGCAGAGTCATTTACTCACGCTGCCGAGACAGAGCCTGAAACAACCTCCACCAACATTGTGGAGCAGGTGGAGGGTGTTGACCTGGGGGAACTCTTTGAGGTTGCCCCCGTACGTAAAGTGGTGCCTCCCCGTTTCGCCACAGAGAATGAGCTGACAAGCTTGGTTTCCTTCACCATCACCTTGGGGTCGGGAGAGAGTGTGGAGATCACTCGCAGTGGCCTGCTGGGACGTATGCCCACCCCTGCAGAAGGGGAAGAATTCGAACACCTCATCGTTGTCTCTGACCCGGGGCGCTCTGTTTCTAAGACACACCTCGAGTTTGGTGTCGACGGCAACGAGCTGTGGATCTCAGACCGCAACAGCGGTAACGGAACAATCATTCGTGAACCCGGGGTGGTTCCCCGTCGTGCACAGCCTGGAACCCACTACACCGTTGTTCGTGGCACGCGACTCGACTTCGGAGATCTCCACCTCAGCATTAGCTAGCCAGGAGTTATCCACGAGGCCTTCATTGTGGCTGCGTAGCGCGTCAGTTTCTGATGAAGTGCACACATGCGCTTCCCCATTTTTGCTCTGATTGCACCTCTCGTCACCAGTGTTGTCTTGTGGGCAGTCACAGGTTCCGCCTACACGCTGCTTTTTGCCCTGTTAGGACCCGTGATGGCAGCTGGGCAATACGTGGATGGCAGAATCCACGCTAGGAAGGAACGAGCAAGGCAAGAAGCTCTTGATGAAGATGAAGAACTGGCTCGTTCTCAACAAGATCATCTTGATTTCTGCGCGCAACGCGCAGAAAAACTACTTCGCTACCCGCCAAGTAGTTTTTATGCCGAACAACACGAAGTTCTGCGACCTGCCTGGGCTGCCGGTGCTGTTCCAGAGGGAGCTCAGAGAATCATCCGTTTGGGCACTTCACGGGTTGATGGCATGCCGATCTTGCTCGACGTCTCCCTTGGTATTGCAGTGCGGGGAGATTTTGTGGAGATGCGCTCTGTTATGCGAGCACTCGCCTTCCAATTGGCTTGGGTCTGGGGAAGCCATGAGATTACGCGGGTAGGTCTGGACTTCGGAGAAGAACCAGAACTTGTTTCATTGCTCTCTCCACGGATAAAGCATCCACTCACCGTGACAGCACTACAACCAGAGGAAGCATTGCCCCTGGGGGGCAGATATCTCCTCAAGATTGACCGGGGTTATGCCACGCTCTTCGACACGGTTGATCCCACTGTCCCACCTCAAGAAATGACAGTTGACCTGCTTTCGCGAGCTGAAGTAGGGCACATCCTGCCACGGTTGCTAGCCGAGACTCCTGCTGTAGAAGAGAAATTGAATGTCCTCCCGGACCGTGTCCCTGCGGTTCTCAATCTCGATGAAAAGTGGGAGTCAGCTAGAGAAACCCTTCTCGTTAATGTGGGAAGACAGCAGGGGCATCCGCTCTTGCTAGATCTCGTCACGGCAGGACCGCATGCCATCGTGACGGGGATGACCGGTTCCGGAAAAACAGAATTCTTGCGCACCTGGTTAGTGGCGTTGGCTGCCACGTATTCGCCTCAAGAACTTTCCATTGTGGTCATTGATTTCAAGGGGGGTGCTGGATTTTCGTCATTGAATTCCTTGCCTCACATTGTTGGGATGGTGACCGATTTAGACCACCCTGAGGCACTTCGAGCCATAACCTCACTGAAGGCAGAGATACGTTTCAGGGAGGAAGTATTAGCGCGCGAGGCAACGGCGGAAATCGCTTTGCTCGAAGAGCAGTCACTGCCCAGGTTGATTGTTGTCGTTGATGAATATCGGGCAGTCCTTGAAGCTTTTCCGGAGCTAGTGAATATTTTCGTCGACCTGGCAGCGCGTGGGCGTGCACTAGGTATTCATGTGATTCTGTCCAGCCAACGTATTGGTGGGGCACTGGGGGATTCCTTGCTGGCGAACTGTGCACTTCGAGTGGGGTTCAGAGTTTCTCAAAAGCAGGATTCTCAGGCATTACTGGGCAATGATGACGCATACTTATTGCCCCATGTCCCGGGAAGAGGAGTCTTGGCAGGCACTGGGATGGACCAGCGAGAATTCCACGCAGCTCACCTCACTCCGCTAGATGTTGACCTGGTGGAGAGGCGCTGTGCTCAGTGGGTTGGTCATCACTCTGCGTGGAAGCCACGTATTCCCTGGTTGCCGCCACTGCCGGCAGAGATTGGCAGTGAAGCAATGCCTACCGCACTGCCGGAAGTTGCGTGGTTGGGTCTAGCTGACCTTCCTGAACACCAAGTTCAGAGCTGGCTGCACTATTCGGCTCCTGTGGACGGAAACCTCCTCGTGACCGGGCCTGCACGATCAGGTCGAAGTAATGTCATTGAGTCGATTGCGCGGCAGTGTGGGGTTGAGGTCATTACTGAGGCGCAAGCGGCATGGGATGTGATTGTTGAGAATGGTAGGAACACGACACAGTCACCACTTGTGATTGATGATTTAGACGCTCTCCTTGACGAGTTTGATCATGATCACCGGGAAGAATTCATTGCTGCGCTGACTCGGATCACCCGCTCAGCTCCACAAGTTGGCGGTTCGGTGATCCTGAGTTGCAGTGAGCATGTTCGTGGCGTGGCAGGCCTCATCGCTCTTTTCCCATCAGTTATGACTCTGCTCGATAGCCACAAACCAGGACGTGCACTGTGGCACGCTCATGAGATTCAGCTGGTGCACATGCTGCCGAACCCGCCCTCACTTTCCCATTCACCAAAGTTCACTGTGGATTTGGACAGCACATATCTGGTGATCACGCATCGGAAGGTGGAACTTCAAGAGGTGTGGCGTAAAGACTCTCACAAAGTTATTGACCTGGCATCTGAATTGTCTGTTATGACTGGGGGAGAGGCGGCTCTCTATCTGGGGACACCAGATGAGTGGATGGCGCAGCTTCGGCTCCTTTCCTCACTGAGGCAAGAATCGGTACTGGTACTTGATGGCTGCTCGAGTGCTGAGCTGCGGGGCCTGCGCTTGAGGTCTGGACTGTTCCCTCATGTGGGATATGGAAAAACCCTTGTGATCGAACCTGATGGCTCGACCACAAGGGTCATCCTGTGACGTGTTTAGGCGAAAACGGAATCCAGCTCGGTGTAGTCCATGCCAATAGCCTGGGCAACCGGAGCGTTGGTCACCGCACCTGCATGGGTGTTTAAGCCCAAGCGAAGCGAAGGGTCTGCCTTGAGAGCCGCATGCCATCCGTTGTTTGCGATGGAGCGCAGGTAGGGCAAGGTTGCGTTGGTCAGTGCGTACGTGGAGGTGTGAGGAACTGCACCTGGCATGTTTGCAACGCAGTAGAACAGCGAGTTGTGAACCTGGAAGGTGGGCTCTGCGTGAGTGGTGGGGTGGGTGTCTGCGAAGCAGCCTCCTTGGTCCACAGCGATGTCCACGAGAACAGAACCTGGCTTCATGCGCTTGACAAGATCATTGCTGACCAGCTTGGGAGCCTTAGCGCCAGGAATCAGTACCGAACCGATTACCATGTCTGCTTCCAAACATGCCTTCTCGATTTCGAAAGAGTTCGACGCAATGGTCTTGATTCGTCCGTCATAGAGAGCATCCAGTTCGCGGAGACGGAACAGGTTGGTGTCGAGAACAGTGACCTCAGCACCCATACCCGCTGCAACCTGCACTGCGTTAGTTCCAGCTACACCCCCACCGAGAACAACAATCTTGGCAGGGTGAGTTCCGGGAACGCCGGGAACGAGGAGACCTGGACCACCGTTGGGCTTGAGCATGACGTTTGCGCCAAGGATGGGTGCAAGGCGACCTGCAACCTCACTCATTGGAGCAAGGAGAGGAAGCTGACGGGTGGGCAGCTGAACAGTCTCGTAGGCAATACCGGTGACCTT
>JBEBAV010000075.1:0-5128 GCA_041158725.1 Actinomycetota bacterium | reverse complement strand
CCGAGGCATCCATGATGCCTTCGGCCAGAATGCGATCAAGCCAGTAACGCAAACGTGGGCGACCTTCGGTTTCCACGAGCTCGTCATAGCTCGCACCGTCATCGGCGCGGCTGGGCTTGAGGCCCCACTGACCCATGAACGTCGCGCGTTCATCAAGGAACGCGGCGTAATCTGCCAGGGCAATGCCCTTCACAATGCGGGTGCCCCAGAACGGAGGGGTGGGAACAGGGTTGTCCAGTGCTACATCAGAGCGTGCTGGCATGTTCTCGGGTTCAGTCACCTCGAGCAGGCTCTTCTTGTGAATGCGCTTCTTCAGTGCAGGAAGCCCCACCGAGTCGGGATCAGCACCGCGAGCAATAGCAACAAGTGGCTCCATGAGCGCGAGGCCTTCGAAAGCATCACGTGCATAGCGGACAGTTCCGTTGAACACGGACGCAAGATCGTCTTCGACGAAGGTTCTGGTCAGTGCTGCCCCACCCAGAATGACAGGCCACTTGGTTCCCAGTCCTCGGCTTTGCAGCTCTTCGAGGTTTTCCTTCATCACGACGGTGCTCTTCACGAGCAGGCCGCTCATGCCGATGACATCGGCATTGTGTTCTTCAGCAGCCTGAATAATCTCGTTGATGGTCTTCTTGATACCGATGTTGATAACGTCATAACCATTGTTGGTCAGGATGATGTCGACCAGGTTCTTACCAATGTCGTGGACGTCACCACGAACGGTGGCCAGCACGATAGTTCCCTTGCCGGCTTCGTCACTCTTTTCCATGTGAGGTTCGAGCAGGGCAACAGCGGCCTTCATGACTTCTGCAGACTGCAGCACGAACGGCAACTGCATTTCACCGCTGCCGAAACGTTCGCCCACAATCTTCATGCCCGCCAGCAAGTGGTCGTTGATGATTTCGAGGGGGCTCACACCGTTTGCGCGGGCAAGATCAAGATCTTCTTCCAAGCCCTTGGCTTCGCCATCAATGATGCGGCGTTCGAGACGCTCCCCCACAGGTAGCGCGGCAAGCTCAGCTGCTCGGGCATCCTTGAGGCTGGCAGAGTCCACACCATCAAAGAGGTCAAGCATGGTTGAGAGGGGGTCGTAGGTGACGTTGCCCTCAGCGTCGTATTCACGGCGATCCCACACAAGATCCAATGCGACCTTGCGTTGCTCTTCCGGAATCGACGCCAGTGGAACAATCTTGGCGGCATCCACGATGGCGGAGTCGAGACCTGCCTCGACGGCTTCGTGGATGAAGACCGAGTTCAACACAGCACGAGATGCCGGGTTCAATCCGAAAGAAACATTAGAAACACCCAAGGTGGTGTGAATACCGGGGTATTTCGCATTGATCTGGCGAATAGCCTCAATGGTTTCGATGGCATCGCGGCGGGTTTCTTCCTGGCCGGTGGCAATGGGGAAGGTCAGGGCGTCGACGATGATGTCGTCCACGCGCATGTCCCACTCGTCGACCAAGGTGTCGATCAGGCGCGACGCAATGCGAACCTTGTCAGCGGTGGTGCGCGCCTGACCCTCTTCATCGATGGTGAGGGCAATCACGGCAGCACCATGTTCCTTCACCAAAGGCATGATGCGGCCAAAGCGCGATGTGGGACCATCGCCATCTTCGAAGTTAACCGAGTTAATCACGGGACGACCACCGATGAGTTCCATACCCGCCTGCAACACTGCAGGTTCGGTGGAGTCCATCACCAGAGGCAGCGTGGACGCACTGGCGAATCGTGACACGATTTCGCGAGCGTCATCGGTGCCATCGCGACCAACGTAGTCAACACAGACGTCGAGCAGATGGGCGCCATCGCGAACCTGCTGGCGGGCGATATCTACACAGTCATCCCAGCGACCCTCGAGCATGGCTTCGCGGAAAGCCTTCGAACCATTAGCGTTGGTGCGCTCACCGATGGCGAGGAAAGCATTGTCTTGGTTGAAGGGAACGTGCTGGTAGAGGCTGGCAACACCCGCATCGTGCTCGGGGGAGCGAGGTGTGAGCTTCATTCCGCCAACACGGTCAACCACTGCCTTGAGGTGTGCAGGTGTTGTTCCACAACATCCACCAACCAGTGCCAGACCAAACTCTTTCACAAACTGTTCGTGAGCAGTGGCCAGTTCTTCCGGGCCGAGTGGGTAGCGAGCACCATCAGCAGTGAGCTCGGGCAAACCTGCGTTGGGCATCACCATGATTGGAACGGTCGAATACTTCGAGAGCTGACGCAGGTGTTCACTCATCTCGGCAGGACCTGTGGCGCAGTTCAAGCCAATCATGTCGATGCCGAGAGGTTCGAGCGTGGTCAGTGCTGCACCAATCTCGGAACCCATCAACATGGTTCCGGTCGTTTCCACGGTGACTTCAACAAAGATGGGCAGCTTGATGCCCTCTTCTTCAACGGCCTGCTTGCAGCCATTCACCGCTGCCTTTGTCTGGAGTAGATCTTGCGAGGTTTCGATCAGGAAAGCGTCAGCGCCTCCCCGAATCAGACCAACGGCCTGCTCTGCAAAGGTGGCCTTGAGATTGGCATAGGTTGTGTGACCCAGGCTGGGAAGTTTCGTGCCAGGCCCCATTGAGCCCAAGACCCACCGCATGCGTCCATCTTGCGCTTCGAACTTTTCTGCACTCGCCCGAGCAATCTCAGCACCGGCTTGAGCAAGTTCAGTGATGCGGTCTTCTATGCCGTAGTCACCCAGGTTGGACCAGTTCGCGCCAAAGGTGTTGGTCTCGACGCAATCAATGCCGGTTTCGAAATAGGCATCATGGACAGCCATGATGATGTCGGGTCGACTGACATTAAGAATTTCGTTGCAGCCCTCGAGCTGCTGGAAGTCTTCCAAGCTGGGGTTGTGATCCTGCAGCATCGTTCCCATAGCACCGTCAGCAATGACGACGCGCTCCGTGAGTGCATCGAGTAATGCCAGTGAACGTGGGGGAATGGGGGGCGTGGACACCCTTCAAGCTTAACGGCCGGGACTAGGCCAGATGTTCGCCGAAGAACGACTCAATGCGAGACCAGGCATCCGCTGCTTCAACCGGTCGTGGCGTGAAGCCAAACACCGTGTTCATGAGAGGGCGTAGGGCTTTAGGTCCTGCCTGAGTGGGATTCATGAATGCGTGAGAGGCTTCCGGGTAAACCTTCACATCGTGAGGAATTCCTGCCTTTGTGAGTGCGGCTTCGAGTTTGGGGCCCGCACCTTTCAGGGAGAGATCTTTGCCGCCAAAGCTCGCCACTATCGGGCAAGAGCCCACTAGTTGGGCATCAAGATCTTTGGCTGCTTGGCCGTAGTTCACCGCTGCGGCGTCATAACCCTTACTCACCAGTTGAAGGGCAAAACCGCCACCCATGCAGAAGCCGACCACGCCGACTTTGCCGGTGCAATCGGGACGAACCAGCAGCATCTGCTTTGCTGCTTCCACATCAACATAGGCCTGGCCGGTTCCATCAACCAAGGCTCTGAAGGTAGCTTTGAGGCACTTGCGCATACCCCCGCGACTGAACAGGTCAGGCATGAGCACCAGATATCCCGCGCTGGCCATCCGAGTTATCTGCGAGCGCATCGATTCATCAATACCGAATACTTCATGCACCATCACAACAGCAGGAAAGGGTCCTTTACCTGTCGGCACGGCAAGCACTCCTCTGAGCTGATCATCCCCGGCTAAAGGAATAGTCACCTCTGAGAGCACAACGTCACGTGGCATAGTTAGCGCATTTTATTCACGATAGGGATTGCTGTCGTGGGAGATTCGCCCTGGTCATAGACAACAGAAGGGCTCCCGATGACGAGCGGATCATTGGGGCCAATCACTGAGTCATCTTTCCCGTCGTAGTCGAAGGCATTGAGTACCCACTTCATTGCTTCGAGGCGGGCACGCTTCTTATCGTTCGACTTGACCACAGTCCAGGGAGCCACATCAGTGTCGGTTGCGAGGAACATCGCTTCCTTTGCTTCGGTGTAGGCATCCCACTTATCCAGTGAGGCGAGGTCTGTGGGAGAAAGCTTCCAGCGCTTAACGGGGTCGGTGCGTCGCTCGAGGAAGCGCCTGCGCTGTTCTGCTTCACCTACAGAGAACCAGAACTTGAAAATTCTGATACCCGACTGTGCCAGCATGCGTTCGAACTCGGGTGTAGAGCGAATGAACTCGTCATATTGCTCGTCGGTGCAGTAGCCCATCACTCGTTCGACCCCTGCTCGGTTATACCAGGAGCGGTCGAACATCACGAGCTCTCCTGCGGCAGGGAGGTGCTCGACATAGCGCTGGAAATACCACTGGCTGCGTTCGCGTTCTGTGGGCTTTTCAAGAGCAACAACTCGAGCACCGCGAGGATTCATGTGTTCCATGAAGCGCTTGATGGTTCCACCCTTACCGGCTGCATCGCGGCCTTCAAAGAGAATGACGACGCGCTGTCCTGTTTCCTTGATCCACACCTGAAGCTTCAGCAGCTCCACCTGAAGCACATGCTTGCGCTGGTCATACTCTTTGCGAGTCATTTTGGTGTCATAAGGGAAACCCTGACGCCACGCATCATCCTCGGCAAGGGTTTTGGGCGCATCATCGTCAAGAAGATCCTCGGCGGTGAATGTGGCCTTGAGAATTTCAGCCGTGTCGAAGGTGCCATCGTTGTTGGGGCTCATTTGTTCAGCCTAAGACTCGTGGGTAAACAACAGGTAGCCCTTATGGGTGCAGGGGCTGGTTTCGCATCTTTGCCCAAATACGGGCAATCAGCAGAGCAATAAAGGCATTGATGGACATAAATGCAGCGATACCGAGAATGTAGGCAACGACCCCACCGACTCCGTTAGGGCCATCGGGCTCGAGGAAGGGGTAGGGCCACCAGCCTGTCAGCATTCCCCGGATAACGGTGAAGCCAACCCAGGCTAAGGGATACAGCAGTGCCCACCACATGGCACGAATGCGCAAAGAAATACGGCCGGACGCAAAGAGCCACTCAAGAACAATCACGATGGGAACCCACACATGGGTGCTCTCGTTACACCAGGCAGGAGGCTCATACCCTTCGGAAGGGATGTTCCTCAGGAGAACGTTATAGACAACTCCCGTGACGATGGCGTAGGAGAAGACCGAGACGCGAACAATGGTGAACAGTCTCGTGTCTTTCGCAGAGG
>JBEBAV010000074.1:0-37079 GCA_041158725.1 Actinomycetota bacterium | reverse complement strand
GCGGCGACATCCTGGATATCGAATTCTTCTCCGGGAGTCGTAGAAGCCAGGTCAGCGTGGAAGATGACTTGATAGAGCACGTCACCGAGCTCTTCGATCATTTCTTCACGGTCGCCTGACTCGATGGCGTCGATGAGCTCGTAAGTTTCTTCGATCAAATACTTGATCAGCGACTCGTGGGTTTGTTCTGCATCCCAGGGGCAGCCACCAGGAGCGCGGAGCACGGCCATGACCTCGATGAGCTCGTCAAGCTTGGATTGTTCTTGCTTTTCGTCACTCATGAGTTCTTCTCCCGGAACTAGTCACTGCGACCCCAGCGATAGGCAGTGGCATAGGCGATAGCCACAATCAACCCTGGAGCAACCACGATAGGCAGGTATGCCAGCTCGGTGCCCACGGTGAATGCCTGCAGCAGTGCAAAGAGGGCGAAACCAATACCGGCAAAACCTGGACGGTTCCATCCCGCAATAGTGAAGAGCAGGATCAGCAAAGCAGGAAAGAGGTGCGTCCACACCGCCCACATGTACATCATGCTGGGGTTCGGTGCGCCGCCAAGCATCGGTTCTTGCCGGGCCAAGGACTCATCCCACCAGGCAGTGAAATACAGCGCAGTGACTGCGAGGCCAAGGACGCGGGAGATCCAGATAGCGGTGACATAGCGAGTGCTTGTCACTCCTCGAAGTGAGGAGAAGATGGGGCTGGTCATCAGTTTCCCTCCAGATGTACAGCCCCATCCTCTCACCGAGTCTGAGAGACACAGGCCCGGTTCACTCGTCCGACAATAAATTGTCGGTTATGGCTCAGGTGTTCTACGTGGTGAGACGTCCTCGTAGCTGAGCCAATTCATCGTTGAGCGCGTCAGGAACGCGGTCACCAAACTTGTCAAAGTACTCCTCGGTGAGGTCGCACTCTGCGGTCCACATGTTGCGATCCACGTGGAAAAGCTTCTCCATGGCCTCATCGGTGACGTCGAGACCTTCAAGGTTGAAAGTGCCTGCGGCGGGAACACGACCCATGGGTGCATCCTCAGTCGCAACGTCGCCGTCTACGCGGCGAGCAATCCACTCGAGTACACGAGAGTTCTCACCGAAGCCTGGCCACAGGAAAGAACCATCTGCGTCCTTACGGAACCAGTTCACCTGGAAGATGGCAGGAGCCTTGTCACCCAAGCTCTTACCAATCTCGAGCCAGTGACCCCAGTAGTCAGCCATGTTGTAACCACAGAAGGGAAGCATGGCGAAGGGGTCGCGGCGCAAATCACCCACGGTTCCTTCTGCTGCTGCTGTCTGCTCACTCGACATGGTTGCACCGATGAAGACACCGTGCTGCCAGTCGAAGGCTTCTGCCACGAGAGGAATGTTGGTCGCACGACGACCGCCGAAGATGATGGCATCCAAGGGAACACCGGCGTTCTCGTACCATTCGTCAGAAAGAGTCGGGCACTGCTGGATGGGAACGGTGAAGCGCGAGTTGGGGTGCGCTGCGGGACGGCCAGAGTCTGGAGTCCATTCGTTTCCACGCCAGTCGATGAGGTGATCAGGAGTCGCCTCAGTCATGCCCTCCCACCAGACGTCGCCGTCATCGGTGAGTGCCACGTTGGTGAAGATGGTGTTGGAGGCCACGGTATCCATCGCGACAGGGTTGGTCTTTTCACCGGTTCCTGGTGCAACACCGAAGAAGCCAGCTTCTGGGTTGATGGCGAAGAGTCGACCATCAGCGCCGGGGCGCAGCCAGGCAATGTCGTCACCAATGGTCTCGGCCTTCCAGCCGGGGATGGTGGGACGAAGCATGGCGAGGTTGGTCTTGCCACATGCCGAGGGGAAGGCGGCTGCCATGTGGTAGGCCTTGCCTTCGGGGGAGGTGAGCTTGAGAATGAGCATGTGCTCTGCGAGCCAGCCTTCCTGCAGACCCATGAAGGAACCAATACGGAGCGAGAAGCACTTCTTGGAAAGCAGTGCGTTTCCGCCGTAACCAGAACCAAAAGACCAGATTTCACGAGTCTCAGGGAAGTGGCAAATGTACTTGGTTGAGTTTGAAGGCCACGCAATATCCGAGATCCTGTTTCCGGTTGCGTCCACGAGCGGCATACCAACTGAGTGGACTGCGGGAACCCACGGGGTCTTCTCATCAATCTGAGCAAGGGCGTCAAAGCCCATGCGGGTCATGATGCGCAGGTTGAGCACCGCGTAGGGAGAGTCAGTGAGCTGAATACCGACCTGGGAGATGGGGCCGCCGTAGGGACCCATGGAGAAAGGTACGACGTACATGGTGCGACCGCGCATGGAGCCGTCGAAGAGTTCACGCAGCTCAGCGTTCATGTCGTCGGGGTCGCGCCAGTTATTGGTGGGGCCTGCATCTTCCTTCTTGACCGAGCAGATGAAGGTGCGGTCTTCCACACGTGCAACATCATCGGGGTCGGAACGAACCAGGAAAGAGTTGGGACGCTTCTCAGGGTTGAGCGGAATCATCGATCCGGCGTCAACGAGCAACTTGGTCAGTCGGTGCCATTCAGCGTCGGAGCCATCGCACCATTCGATGCGCTCAGGCTTGGTCAACTTGGCAATGTCTGCAACCCAGTGCAGCAGGGCGCGTTGAGTAACGAAAGGGGGTGCATTCAGGTCAGTGGCGATGGGCACCTCAGGCTGAGCGATGGGCTCGGTACGAGTGAGGTCTGCGATCGACATCTGAGTCTCCTTTGTCTCATCCAAGGTTTGAGGGAAGTAAAACTTGGTGATATTTCAAGTATTGACCCCTGTATACAGAAATGTTCACGCTTTTCACTAGAAAGAATTGCGCTTTTTCTCGTATTGTAAAGAAATGGCCACAAACATGATGATTTTGGGTAAACGCATCAAGCACTTCCGCATTTCTGCAGGAATGACGCTTGAGCAACTCGGGGACGCTGTAGGCGTCGTTCCCAGCCAGCTCTCTCTCATCGAGAATGGCAAGCGCGAACCCAAGCTGTCATTGCTGAATGCACTTGCTGCATCACTGAATGTCACGGTGCCAGAACTGCTCAGCACCGAGGCCCCTGATCGTCGCTCCGAACTCGAGATTGAGCTCGAACGTCTCCAGCAATCCGAGCTCTACACCTCCCTCAACTTGCCTGCTGTGCGCAGCACCAAAGGACTGACCGATGACGCCCTCGAAGCCATCGTGGGGCTACACAAAGAAATGGAACGCCGTTCACGCCAATCCATTGCCACTCCAGAAGAAGCACGTCGCGCAAACACTGAGTTGCAAGCAATCATGCGTGAGAAGAACAACTACCTCCCCGAACTCGATGAGTTGGCAGAGGACCTCGTCAAGCGCACAGGGCATGAAACAGGCGCACTCATGCACCGCACGGTTGCCGAAATGGCAAACCATCTGGGCTTTGAGCTCATTTTCGTGGATGACTTGCCTAGCTCCGCACGCTCCGTGACCGATATTGCCAACGGCCGCATCTATCTCCCCCCTGCTTCCATCCCGGGCGGCCACGGGTTGCGCGCCATGGCGTTGCAAGCCATGGCTCATCGAGTACTGGGACATGAAAAGCCCCACACCTACGCAGAGTTCTTGAAGCAGCGTCTCGAGATCAACTACTTTGCCGCAGCCTGCCTGATGCCCCGCTCGCGCTCGGTCGCATTCCTGCAAAACGCCAAGAAAGACCGCAATATTGCTATCGAAGACTTCCGTGACGCCTTCGGCGTGACTCACGAAGCAGCTGCCTTGCGCTTTACCAACCTCGCAACCGAGCACTTAGGTCTGCGGACCCACTTCCTGCGCGTCAACCAGGGTGAGGGTATTTTCCGTGGCTACGCCAACGATGGCCTGCGCATCCCTGCAGATGCGAATGGCTCGATTGAAGGTCAAGTGGTCTGCCGCAAGTGGCCCGCACGTGTGGCATTCGAACGCACCAACCGCACCAACGAGTTCTACCAATACACCGACACCCCCGGTGGCACCTTCTGGGACTCAACCCAGACCGGTACAGGCGAGAAAGAAGAATTCTCGATCAGCGTGGGTGTCCCCTTCGACGACGCCAAGTGGTTCCGTGGACGCGACACGGACAACCGAGAAGTATCAACCTGCCCCAACGAAAGCTGTTGCAAGATTCCTGCGGATGAACTCACGAACCGCTGGGCCGGCAAAGCGTGGCCAAGCGCCCGCATGCATGCCCATGTGCTTTCACCACTCCCCTCTGGAACGTTCCCCGGTGTGGACGACAATGAGCTCTTCACCTTCTTGGAGCGACACGCAAACGCTGGCGCGTAAACTTTGGTCATGGCCAAAGTGAGCATGAGAACTATTTTCCGTTCAGAGCGTTATGCCGCCATTTCTTTGGCTTCAGCCGCCGTTCTCGGCCTCTTTCTTGCAAATTCTGTTGCAGGACCAGGCCTCACAGCCCTCTTTGATAGCTACTTTGCTATCCCGGCATTAGACATCAAACTGAGCTTGGGGCATTGGGTTACCGATGGGCTCCTTGCAATTTTCTTTTTCATCGTGGCGGTTGAGCTGCGTCACGAACTCACCGTGGGTGAACTCAACTCGGTCAAACATGCGCTTGCACCCGGAGTGGCCGCAGTTGGTGGTGTGCTCATACCCGTATTGATCTACTTGGTGATTGCCGGTGGAGAGCATCCCCGAGGCTGGCCAATCCCGGCAGCCACGGATATCGCCTTTGCTTTGGGTCTGATTGCTCTCGTTGGTCGTGGTTTGCCGGGTCGAATCAGGGTCTTTTTACTTGCGCTGGCTGTACTTGACGATCTCATCGCCATTGTCATCATTGCAATTTTCTTCAGCAATGGGCTGAATTTCCTTGCCCTAGGAATGGCCGTCTTCGCTGTTTATGTTTTCCGCTTCATCGGCTGTCAAGGCCGTGTCACGAATACTGCTCTTCGAACAGCTCTCTTAATTGCTGTCGCACTTTTTGCCTGGTACTTCACCTTGCTTTCCGGAGTACACGCGACCATTGCCGGCGTTGCATTAGGTCTCGTCCTGAACCCTCGCCTTGCATCACAGGCTGCACACGCGCTGCAACCCGTAACGAACGCTGTGATACTCCCGGTCTTTGCTTTTACAGCCGCACTCGTTGTCATTCCTGACATATCCCCTACCGAACTCTCTAGTGCATTCTGGGGCATCGCTATTGCGCTTCCAGTTGGAAAAATCCTCGGTATCTTCCTCGCTGGAACTCTCGTGGCTAAGTTGGTGAAATCTGGTGAAGAAACAGAAACCATGGTCACCGGAATTGACCTACTCACTGTGGCAGCAGTGGCCGGCATCGGCTTCACCGTTTCACTCTTGATGAATGAGTTGGCTTTCGAAAGCAATCCGATTATTCAAGATGAGGGCGTTTTAGGCGTCCTCGTGGGCTCAGCAATTTCTATCTTCATAGGCGGAGCGCTTGTTATGCTGCGGGCTCGCCACTATCGGAAGCAGCACTAGCTTCCTCTGTCTTCGCTGGCAACGGGAAGATCGCATCTAGCAAATTGCCAGTCCAAGCGATCAAGTCAGCATCTTCAGGCAGCGGCACCGTGATCACACGTGCAGCCGGAACATACTTTGCTCCCGGATACATTCTGGCCAAGCGAACCTGAATCGAGTCGGGCAGGTCTGCCGGAGTGATGCGCAGGTTGGACCCCATCACCACTACTTCACTCAGGCTCGAGCGGTGTGCTCGACGACGCAGACGTGAGATCGAAATGAGGTTGTGAACCTGAGCAGGGGGCTCGCCATAACGGTCAGTAAGTTCTTCCAGAACCTGATCAATCTGTTCTTCACGAGAGAGCGGACCACTGGCCACAGAAAGTTTCTGGTAAGCCTCGAGGCGCAGACGCTCACTATTGACATAGTCATCTGGGATGCGCGCATCGACGGGAAGCTCCAGGCGAAGCTCGGTCTGGCCTTCTGCGACATCGCCGCGGAAGGCAGAGACGGCTTCGCCAATCATGCGCAGGTAGAGATCAAAGCCCACTCCAGCGATGTGGCCAGACTGTTCGCCGCCGAGCAGGTTTCCTGCACCACGAATCTCGAGGTCCTTGAGGGCAATCTGAATACCAGAACCCAGCTCGTTGTTCATCGCGAGCGCGTTCAAACGATCATGTGCTGTTTCACTCAAGGGTGTGGTCTCGTCATAGAAGAGGTAGGCATAGGCGCGTTCGCGACCACGTCCCACACGACCACGCAGCTGGTGCAGCTGACTGAGGCCGTACTTATCCGCGCGGTCCACAATCAATGTATTCGCATTAGCAATATCGAGACCGGTCTCAATGATGGTGGTGGAGACCAAGACATCGAACTTGCGCTCCCAAAAGTCAATAATGACCTGCTCGAGCTGGTGCTCCGTGAGCTGTCCGTGAGCAACACCCACGCGGGCTTCAGGAACCAACTCAGCAATGTGGGCTGCAACGCGGTTAATGCTCGAGACGCGGTTGTGGACGAAGAAGACTTGACCTTCGCGCAGAATCTCTCGACGAATAGCAGCCGCTGCCTGCTTCTCTGAATAGGGGCCCACGAAGGTGAGAATGGGGTGGCGATCCTCGGGCGGAGTGGCCAGGGTCGACATTTCACGAATACCTGTGACCGCCATCTCGAGAGTTCGAGGGATGGGTGTGGCACTCATGGCAAGAATGTCGACATTGGTCTTCAGCTTCTTCAGCGCATCCTTGTGTTCAACACCGAAGCGCTGCTCCTCATCAATGATGACAAGACCTAGATCCTTGAAGGTGACTCCTTGAGCAAGAAGGCGATGGGTTCCGATGACCACATCAACTGTGCCATCGGCCATGCCAGCCAATGTCTCTTTTGCTTCCTTTTCGGTTTGGAAGCGGCTGAGCGCACGTAGGTGAACAGGGAAACCAGCAAAGCGCTCTTGGAAGGTCTCGAAATGCTGCTTCACCAGCAGCGTGGTGGGCACCAAGATGGCCACCTGCTTGCCATCTTGGACGGCCTTGAACGCGGCGCGAACCGCGATCTCTGTCTTTCCAAAGCCAACGTCGCCGGAGATCAGACGATCCATGGGGATGGCTCGCTCCATGTCTGCTTTGACCTCATCGATAGTGGTGAGCTGGTCCACTGTCTCCACGTACGGGAAGGCTTCTTCGAGCTCACGTTGCCACGGTGTATCGGGGCTGAAGGCAAAGCCTTTACTCGCCATGCGCGCGCTATAGAGCTTGACCAGTTCAACCGCGATGTCTCGGACGGCCTTGCGAGCTTTGTTCTTTGCTTGACCCCAGTCACTGCCACCCATCTTGGACAGTGCAGGTGCTTCACCACCGACATATCGTGTGAGCTGGTCAAGCTGGTCGGTGGGGACATAGAGCTTGTCACCGGGATAGCCACGCTTGCTGGGGGCGTATTCGATAACCAAGTACTCACGCGTGGTCTTCACCGCATTGCGACCACCAGAAGTGACTTCACGTTGAACCAGCTCAAGGAACTTACCTATACCGTGGGTTTCATGGACCACGATGTCGCCGGCTTCCAACTTGAGTGGATCAACGACATTCTTCCTGCGGCTCGCGAGCTTGCGAGGTGCTCGGGCGTCATAGCCGGCAGCACGGCCATAAAACTCGGCCTCTGAAATGACGGCGAGTTTGGCTTCCTCGAGCTCGAAGCCTGCCTCAACAGATGCCTGGACTAGGTATGCCACCGCAGGTTCGAGCTCGCCCGGAAGCTCCTCAACCATGCGGGCAGCCAGGTTACGTTCAGCCAAAACCTGGCCAGCACGCTCAACCAAACCGTGGCCCTCAGCAGCAACGATGACGGTCCAGTCCTTCTTGAGCAAGGCCTCAACGTGGTCAACAGCTCCGTCGACATTGCCAGCAAAGGACGGCACAGCTTTGGCATCAATGCGGATGGCCAAAATCTCATCGAGATCGAGTTCTTCCGGTAATGGCTCTGACGCATCTGGTCCGTGCTGGAAGGCACTGAATGTCCACCACGCACCACCGGAGTATTGCTTTCGCAGCTCGGTGACAGTGAGGAAGTCACCTGCTGACAGATCGATTGGGGACTGTGCTCCGGCACTGGCGGCATTCCATGCCGCATGCAGAAATTCACGGTTAGTCTCGGTCAGGTTGATCGCACGCGTGGCAATGCGTTCGGGAGACAGCAAAGCTACAGCAGAACCCGCGGGGAGGTAGTGGGTTATCGGAACGAGTCGATCGACCAGCGCAGGAGTCAATGACTCCATGCCCTCCACGGCAATACCTTCGGCAATCTTGGAAAGCATCTGGTTGATGCCAGGGAACTCGTGTTCCATCTCGCGAGCGCGTTGACGCACAGGAGCAGTCAACAACAGTTCACGACTCGGTGGCAGGTCAATACTCTGAATATCCCCGTCCAGCGAGCGCTGATCAGCAACGGAGAAGGCACGAATCGAATCCACTTCGTCACCGAAGAAGTCCACACGAACCGGGTGGTCAGCAACGGGAGGGAAGACATCCAGGATTCCACCTCGCACAGCGAACTCACCTCGACGGGTCACCATGTCCACGCGAACATAAGCCAGGTCGACGAGCTGTGCTGCGATAGCCATCAGGTCATTCCCTCGGCTGCCCACCGCCAACGCAATGGGTTCCACATCTCCCAAGTTGTCTGCGATGGGCTGGAGCGCTCCACGCACCGAGGTGATCATGATGAGCGGGCGGTTACCATCCCAGTCACGTGCTCGACGCAGCGCGTCGAAGCGGCGCCCCACAATCTCGGGGCTTGGCGAGAGACGCTCATGGGGCAAGGTTTCCCAGGCAGGGAAATCACACAGCTCGGCATGAGGCATCAGGCTGGATAAGGCCGCAGCAAGACGTTCTGCTTCACGGTTGGTTGCCGTGACAGCTAGAACAACTGGTGGCAAACCGGCAGCAATACGCGCTTCAATCAGGGCAGAAAGTAGTGGGGCATTCAAGCCTTCGACAAGTGAGAAGTCAGCGTCCTTGTTGGCATAGCTGAGTGCGTCAGAGATATGTGGGGTACGCGAAAGGGCGCGCGAAAGCCCTTGAAATACCATGTTGCTAGTCTAGGGTGCTCACCACAGGGTGGCGGCTTCAGCCAGCTGTTCAGCTGTGCAACTTCGCGTGTAAGAACCTGTGCTGTAGCCAAGCTTCACAATCGTGGCACAGTCCGCCATCCATTCAACGGGCATAGAACCTGACTGCCCGGGCACAAGTGCGTTGTAGGCAGTCATGATGGACGGACCATATTTCCACCACTGGCGCGCGTGGGCTGCCTCATGAACCAGGACAGATACACCCACACTGTTGGAGTATCGCTCAGCTAAGGAGCTATCCAAGGTGATTGGTACGCGGTCAGTATTTGAGCCATTGAGGTTCACGGTGGCGTATCCACAGAGATAGACATTTGCACCAAACTGTCGGGCGCACATTCCGTCCTCCCACACAATGTACGAGTTAGGGGCTAGTGCCGTGACATATGCTTCCACGCTGAACCCCTGTGTTACCGGCGCTGCGGCGGCAGCCGTAACAGGCGGAGCTGGTGCTGTTGGAGTGGTTGAACCACCCGTTTGCTCCAGGGATTGTGCCTGTGCCGCACGACGAGCGGCAGCGGCTGCTTGCGCTGCAGCAGCAGCCTCAGCGGCGGCTTGTTCAGCGGCAATGCGATCCTGCTCTGTTTGCCAAGCTGCCTGGGCGGATTGCACTGATTGAATGCCCTCACCCAACGCCATTACGGCCTTGACGAGTGCTTCGATACTGGACGTGTCGCCGCTGTTCACTTCTTCAGCTCGAAGTTGCTGTCCATACGGCCACAGAACATCTAGCGGCTCCGCCGTCTTCAAAGATGCAACAGAGGCTTTCAGTTTAAGCAACTGTTCTTTCTGAAACTTCAAGGTTTGTTGTGCCTGAGCTATGGACTTCTCCAAGGCCTGACGGGTGGCTTCATCGAGCACTTTGCCTGAAGAATCCGACAAAACAGTTTGGGCATTCTTGATAGCTAGTTCGAGATCAGCTGCACGCTCAGTCAGGGCCTGCACCCGCTCATTGCCTGAAGCAATGGTGTCGCTGATCTGAGCCTGAGCACTTTCTTGAGAGGCAATGTAGTTTCCGGAAACAACCACGGCAGTGCTGGTGACCAGCACTGTACTGACTGCCAATGCAGCAATCATCTGAACCCGTGGAGAGAACTTCATATCTTTGAGGGTAGTCACTTTTCCTCAACACCTACTGAGTGTTTGGTGTGATTAGGCAGGAGAGTTGAAGCGCTGCTGGGCAGCCAGAATGCCTAGGTCTGCAATTGTTTCGATGGCGTCGGTTGCATGTGCCAACACATGAGGCAGAATCTCGCGCTCAGACGCGGTGAAGTTCGACAGCACAAAGTCAGCTGCATCCTTGCGTCCGGGGGGACGTCCAATGCCGATGCGCACGCGGTTGAATTCGTTTGTGCCAAGGGCTGCGATGATGTCGCGCAGGCCGTTGTGGCCACCGTGGCCACCATTGCTTTTCAGGCGAACGACATCAAAGTCGATGTCGAGCTCGTCGTGGGCAACGATGAGATTGGCAGGTTCAATGCCATAGAACTTCACCAGGTTGGCAACGGGTCCACCTGAAAGGTTCATAAACGTGTTGGGCTTGGCGATGACAAGCTTGGGGCCTCCGGGGCGCACCCAACCTTCTGCTACCAAGGCATGTGCTTTGTGGGACTTGAACGTTGCCCCAATGTCGCTGGCTAACTGCGACACAGCCATCTGACCCACGTTGTGGCGATGGCCGGCGTAGTCGGGCCCGGGGTTACCGAGCCCGACTACAAGCCAGGTTGTGCTCAATTGAGTAGTTACTCAGCAGCTTCTGCTGCAGCAGCTGCACCAGAGAGCTCAGCGTCAGCGAGAGCTGCTGCCTTCTCTGCTTCGTGCTGCTCAGCGTGGATCTCTGCCTTGTGCTCAGCGTGTGCTGCCTCGTCTGCGAGTTCTGCCTCGAGCTCAGCACCAGTCTCAGCCTTGTCCTTTGCGCCAGCTGCGTGGACGTGAACAACGAGCTGATCGGTGGAACCGTCAACCTTGACGTCTGCAGGAAGCTTGAGGTCTGCGAGGGTTACGCGGAAACCAGGAACAGCACCGTCGATGTCGACCTCGATGAACTCAGGAATGTGAGTTGCCTCAGCCTCGAGGTGAACAGTCTTAGCGTCGAGCTCAAGAACCGAACCTGACTGCTGGGTTCCGACAACGTGGATAGGAACGTTCACAACGACCTTCTCACCCTTGGTGACAACAACGAGGTCAATGTGTTCGACGATCTGGCGTACGGGGTCCTTCTGGACGTCCTTGACGAGAGCAAGAACGCTCTTGCCTTCGAGCTGCAGGTCGAGGATTGCGTTCTTCTTACGAAGAAGAAGGGTTACCTGGCGAGCAGGAACAGCTACGTGCTGAACCTCTGCACCGTGACCGTATACAACTGCAGGAATCTGGCCTGCAACGCGCAGACGACGAGCGAAACCCTTACCGAACTGGGTACGTACCTCTGCGGGTACCTTGTTATCAACTTCAGCCATGATGGCCTCCTATTCTTACGAGGCCGTGGCCTCAATCGTTATTTCAACTCGAACGCATGTCAGCGTGAGGAAACGGCGAGAGCCACATTCCACCGCGTCGATAACGGATATCCAAGAGATATCCCTCGCCGAAGTACGTGTTTACTATACCGGGAAAGGCTCAGTAGCGCGAAATCGAGGCAAAAGGCCTTTCTCATCTCGGCTACGATTGAAGCAGAGACGACATTCATTAAGAGACGACTGAATTCCTCTGCATTCCCACCTTTTCTTTTCTGTAGCTAGGAGACGCATTCGTGAGCGCGAAGGCAAACATCGGAGTCGTTGGACTCGCCGTTATGGGTTCAAACTTGGCACGCAACCTTGCCAGCCGCGAAGGCAACACTGTTGCTGTCTACAACCGCTCCTACGCACGCACTGAGCAACTCATCACCGAGCACCCTGAAGCTGGCTTCATAGCTTCCGAGACCATCGATGACTTCGTCGCATCCCTCGCTCAGCCCCGCACCGCCATCATCATGGTTCAGGCCGGTGCCGGTACTGACGCAGTCATCAGCCAGTTGGCTGAGCGCTTCGAGCCCGGCGACATCATTGTTGACGGTGGTAACGCATTGTTCACCGACACCATCCGTCGCGAGAAGGCAGTCTCCGAGACTGGCGTTCACTTCGTCGGTGCAGGTATTTCTGGTGGTGAAGAGGGCGCACTCAAGGGTCCCAGCATCATGCCTGGTGGCTCTGCCGAGTCCTACAAGACTCTGGGCCCCATTCTTTCCTCCATCGCAGCTATTGCTGAGGGAGAGCCCTGCGTCACTCACGTCGGCACCGATGGTGCCGGTCACTTCGTGAAGATGATTCACAACGGTATTGAATACGCAGACATGCAGCTCATTGCTGAGGCCTACGACCTGCTGCGCAACATCGGCGGCTTCACCCCTGCAGAGATTGCAGACATCTTCACCGAGTGGAACAAGGGCGAGCTCGAGTCTTACTTGATCGAAATCACCGCTGAGGTGCTCAAGCAGGTTGATGCCAAGACTGGCAAACCACTGGTTGACGTCATCCTCGATGAGGCCGGTTCTAAGGGAACCGGAGTCTGGACTGTTCAAACCTCTTTGAACTTGGGTGTTCCTGTTTCCGGTATCGCCGAAGCAGTATTCGCCCGTTCGCTCTCTTCGCAGCGTGCACAGCGTGATGCAGCAAACAACCTCCCCGCTGACACTGTTGCCTACAACTTTGAAGACAAGGCCACGTTCGTTGAAGACGTCCGTCGTGCACTCTACGCATCCAAGATTGTTGCCTACGCTCAGGGCTTTGACGCTATCCGTGCCGGGGCGAAGGAATACAACTGGAACATTGACCTCGGTGCCGTGTCCAAGATCTGGCGAGGTGGCTGCATCATTCGTGCCCAGTTCTTGAACCGTATTGCTGAGGCCTATGGCAAGGATGCCAACCTGCTTTCCCTGCTCCTCGACAGCTACTTCACTGACGCTGTGGCAAAGTCACTGGGTGCGTGGCGTCGCATTGTTGCTGGCGCTTCTCTCGCTGGTTACCCCATCCCCGCTTTCGCCTCCTCGCTGTCCTACTATGACGGCTTGCGTGCAGAGCGACTTCCTGCGGCTGTTGTTCAGGGCCAGCGTGACTTCTTCGGTGCTCACACCTACAAGCGCGTAGACATGCCTGGCACATTCCACACTCTGTGGTCTGGTGACCGCACTGAAATCGAAGCTGAGCCCAGCACCCACTAACTCGCTTGTGGGAGTTCCCATTCCCACTCGAAGGAGACATCCATGAGTGATCGCATTGTGGTCATTGGTGAGGCTCTTATTGACCTCATTCAGCAGCCAGATGGCAGCTACCAAGCAAAGCCTGGTGGTGCACCAGCAAACGTGTCGATTGCATTGGCACGCCTTGGCGCCCACGTTAGCTTCGCTGGCCGTATGAGTGATGACAAGTTCGGTCAGAAGCTGCACGACTGGCTCAGCCCAGAGAAGATTGACCTTTCTCTCGTTGAACGCACGAGTGACCCGACATCCCTCGCCGTGGCATCGCTTGATGATCAAGGCAAGGCCAGCTACAGCTTCTATCTCAAGGGGACTGCCGACTGGGGCTGGACCCTAGGTGCTTTCGTTCACCTCGAAGTGGAACCACCCGCTGCGCTCGTGATCGGTTCTGTGGCCACCGCCATTGAGCCAGGTGCTTCGGTCATTGAGAACCTGGCAGGTCACTTGCACTCCACTGAAAACTCCACGGTCATCATTGACCTCAACATTCGCCCTGGTCTTGGCTTCGAGCGCGAAAACGAGACGGTGCGCGTGGAGCGTCAGATCAAGCTTGCTCACATTGTGAAGGCATCTGATGACGACCTGGCGTGGCTTTACCCCGACCGCTCCCCCGTCGACACTGCCCGCATATGGGCTGGCCAAGGTCACCACGTCATCATGACTCGGGGAGCTGACGGAGCAACACTCTTCACCCCCACAGGCGACACCGTCAGTGTGAAGGCTCCCGTCATTGACCTCATCGACACAGTCGGTGCCGGCGACTCGTTCCTCGGTGCAACTCTCTATGGGCTACAGCAGCGCGGTGCTCTGGGCGGTAACGCCGAAGAGCTCCTTTCCAAGGTGACTCTCGATGACTGGATTGATCTACTCACCTTGGCGGCAGAAGTAGGAGCCATCACCTGCTCACGAGCTGGCTGCAACCCACCGACCCTTGCCGAACTAGGGTTGTAGGGTGCTCTCGCAAATCCTCATTACCCAAAGCATCCTTCTCGGATGCGTGCTATTGGGGTGGTATTTTGGGCGATTGATTCACAAGTTTGCAGATAACCGATTCGCTGAAGGCAATCTTGAAGGAAAAGAACTTGGCAGGCTCTCTGACACTCTCACATTTGTAGGTGGCGCCGTAGGCATTTTGCTTGGCCTTTTGCTGAGCTTTGCTGTTGCTGACTTTAGCGATACAAAATCAAGTATTCAAAGTATGGGCAGTAATAGCCTCAGCGTCTTCAGCGGCGCAGAATCTTTGGACAAAGAGCAACGCTTTGAGATCCGGCGCGATGTTATTTGCACACTGCGAACGAGTATCTCGGATGACTGGAACGCCATCGGCAATAACACTCGCGGTGGTTCCCCCATCACCACGAGTTGGTTGTTGAAGTTAAACAAAGACGTAAGCCAGGCTTCACTTACCACGAATGAACAGCAGCAGAACTTTCCCAATGTTCTAGCCGGCGCAACAGGTCTTACCGACGCCCGCGAAGAGCTCGTGATGGGAAATGCCGCACTCATTCCTTTTGTGGTCTGGATTGTGATTTATTTCTCCGCTTTTGTCATGGCTGCTCTGCTTGCCATGCACTTGGCGGATAGGAAACTACTGGCACGAATTTCTGCAGGAATGTCGTGGGGAATGCTTGCAGTTATCCTTTTTGCATTGACCGTGCTGGACGCTCCTCTCGCACCTGTTTTTGGGACCCCCACGCTCGAACCAGCTCCTATTCAAGAAACTCTGGATGTTCTCCAATCTTCATTCCCAGACCCTGCTTTGTGGGATGCGTGCCCCTCGCTCCTCAAATCAACTTCTTAAGCAACCACGGATAGAAACGTGAAGATGACGATCAAGAAACCCACAAAACCATCGAGCAATACATTGTGGTTCTTGTTGTTCTATGACGTCGTTTTAGCTGCAGCTTTTGGCCAAACAACTCATTTCTATTCCGAACATCCCACCTGGGCAGTGATGGGATTTGTGCTGTTATGCAACCTCTTCCTGTATCTGATGTGGATGTTGACCAGCCTTGACCTCATCACAAATACCAAAAACAACGTAGGACAGAAACTATTTGGGCTCATCCAGATAGTTTCACTCTCTCTTGCCGCGATTGCTCTGGGGTGGGACTCATCGCTGAGTTATGTGTGGGGCTTTCTTTCTCTCGCTGTTTCTGTAGCATCACTCATCGGCCTCATTGCCGCGAGTGAGCAGCGCGCCTATGCACGCAGCATAATTCCTGGGCTTGCAATCACTACTGTCCTGTTTGGTGCCGGAGCGGTTCTCAGTCTTCAGGGAAGTTTTGCCCCAGAACGCTGGGCTATTCCTCTCATTGCGTTGGGGCTAGCTGTGATGACCATCAGTACCCTCACCTCAGGCTCTAAGCGCTTTGCATATGAAAACAACATCTCGGCCCATGATCTCCAGGAACGTTTTGGAATGCTGTTGCTCATTATTTTGGGTGAGGCATTTATCGTTCTAGTCGATTCTTTAGCCGTTGCGGGAAGCATCCCCCAACCAGCTTTCTTTGTGCTTTCGATCGTGGTGGTCTTTGCAATTTGGCTACTGTATTTTCCACACTTGGCACAATTTTCTCGACCTCAAACTCTGAGCAGAACGGTGTCGCATTTTGGCGCACATTTTCTGCTGGTCATGTGTAGCGCTAACGCAGCTGCCGCCTACGCATCACAAACCCTCATCCATCAAGACTTCACATTTGAAGATTGGGGCTCAGACGACTGGACCGCTATACCTTTGGTCTTTATACTGCTGGCGATTATGTGGCTGCAATATCTAGATAGCCCCCAATGGAGCACGGTTCAGACCGTTCATGCCGTTTCCGCGGCAGTCATGGTTGGCTTAGTTATTGCGAGTGAAGCAAATAACAGCGTGTGGGGTGGAATGTCCCTCGCGGTATCGGCATTAGTGCTGCTGGCAGATGCCATCGTTGTCTATCTCATTCAATCCCGCCAGAGGCAAATCACCCACTGACCACCTCATGGATTGATTCCTGTGAGGTACTTGGTGTTGGCAGAAATCTCTACTTGTTGATTGTGACCGCGAAATTAATCCAGTCATCGTCCTCAAGGCGCGTGACTGTGTACGAGTGTCCTGCAACGGTAGAAGTAATTGTCTGGCCGATGGAATAACTATCCATGGCGTAGACCTGCGAGTGGGGATCTGAATCAGTGGTCTGAAACTTTACTGACGGCTTGACGAAGTAGTAGTTGATTCCCCACACATAGTTGGCAAAACCATCTTGGAATGTGACTTGCGCGAGTGCACCTTCACCTTCTCCGCAGATTATTTCGCCCTTGTCTAGAGTGCCTTCTCCATCATGAGTGCTGTTCCAGTCCGAGTCTGGCCAGGTCACTGTGACGCTTGTTCCACTGTTATTGGTGAAACATAACTCGACATCACGCAGAGCTCCAGCAGCTACTTTCGAATCAACTACAGAGTCGGTGTCAGGCGCCGGTGTTGAACAGGCGGTCAATGTAGCCACCGAAGCCAGAGCTGTGGCAATAGCGAATGACTTCGTAAATAAGGGAGTGAGCTTGGGCACAGTGTTCCTTTGGGTTGGGGTAAACGATGTGAGTCGTGAGCGAATTATCTTGCTCGGTCTAACGGTAGATAGAAGTTACTCAAGAACCGTGATGTAGAAATTGATGTAGTCGGTATCCTCACCCCGGGTAACCGAGAACTGGTGTCCTTCTACGTCGCTGTTGACTGTCTCATCGATGGCGTAATACGCCTGAGCGTAGATGTGATAGTTGCTGGATTTTGTGGCTACATCGACAAACGTGACTGAGGGATATCCCACAGCAAGATTGCTGCCCTTGACATAGGCTTTGAAACCATTTTGGAAAATAACAGTGGCATCCGGATATTCAGCTACACCGCAATACTGCTTACCCGCAGGCAGATCTCCCTGACCAGTTGACGAATCCACACCCTGCCATGAAATGGTGACGTAGCCGCCCGTAGCATTTTCAAAGCACAACTGAACATCACGGGAAAGCTGAAAAGCTTCCTTTGTCGGCGTTGGCTCTGTTGAGGGCGCTGAAACACAGCCCGTCACACCGAGACTGAGGGAAAGTGAGAGCACTGACAGCGCCCCAAGTGACGTGATTGTCTTCTTGCCCTGGGTGCGCCATGTATTGAAATGGTGAATACCGGTCACTGCTCTTCCCTCATCTTGAATCAGATTCAAGCATACGATGTTGATGTGAAACTTTTTATGAACCCCTCCCGCTTCACCTTCGGCCTTGTGGCGGCAAGTGTGGTCATTGCTCTCACTCTCGTAGGCTGCGCTACTCCCGGACACAGTGAACGTTCTTCCCAGGGTGGAGTGTCTGTGGATGTTCCAGTCATGTGGGTAGGAACCCAGGCAGATGGAACCGAGACCGGCGGTATTGAAATCACACAAGTTTGGACTGGACCGAGCGACTCTGCTGGCTACTCTGTGGATCTTTCGACTGTTGAAGCTCAAGGAGCAGGAGCTGCATGGCAGGCCGCCTCAGCTTCCGCCGCAACCGTCGCAACGCTCTTCAACGGATCCGACCCATCAAAGATAGACATTCGCTTCACTATCAATTCCCCTATTGACGGCCCCTCAGCCGGAGGAATACTCACCGTTGCGTTGCTAGCATCCATGAGAAAACTCACACTGGCTCCCAAAACTACGATGACAGGAACAATTAGCCCCGATGGATCTATCGGGCCCATTGGCGGCGCTCTGAGCAAAGTCACAGCTGCCGACGAAGCAGGATACACAACTGCCATCATCCCTGCGGCTAATCAATACACTCGCGACCCGGCTTCAAAAGAAACCGTTGATCTTGTGGAATACGGCGAGAGCATTGGCATCAAGGTTGTTCCCGTGTATCAACTCTCTGAGGCATTCTCACTCTTTACAGGTGAAGAACTATTTCCTCAGTCATCTGATGTTGAGATGAAGAACAGAACATCGCTATCCGATCAGCGTTCTGGAAACGTTACTGCCTTACTAGAGCTCTCACAGCAAGCAATCTCTGCAAACAGCTCCCCGGAGGCTCAGTCACTCTATGCAGAAGCTCAAGCTGCACTGAGTTCTGGAAATCTCAACCTTGCATCCGGTCTTGCACGAGAATGCTACCTCACTGTGAACAGGGTAGTTCTGGAAAACATCATTACGTCACAGGGCTCAGACCTGACCGTTCACAGCTCAGCCCTTCGTGAACTCATCACTTCTACAAAAATGAATGCAGAAGCACAGATTGCTCGCACAACACAACGAACCGGTCTCACCGACTCACAATATGCGTCCATGCCAGAAATGCTTTTAGGAGTTGTCACAGCTGAGTCAACCCTGACCGCTCTAGAGCAGGCAATCCCTAGCGTCAAGACCGCAGAAGAGATGACCAGAGCAATTCACATCTATGCCGACCAGGCAGCTGCGGTTGATGTGTTTTTCGGTTTTGATGAAGCGCTGTTCAATCTCGTTCAAGGACCCAAAGAAATTGACAGTGAAAATCCGATTGCTTTCCTCTCAAACCACACCAACTTTCTAGTTCGTTCAGGGGAAGCAAACATGACCTATCTGTCGGATGTGTTGCAAGCAACGAAACAACTTGACCACAACGATATGAAGTCCTTTCAAACGACCTATCCCGTGCTGAGAGAACTTGAAGCCACTGCTGAACTTGTACCCACAGAGCTCGAAGGGCTGAGCTCTGAGCTGACAGAAGCAGCGTATGCCCTGGCACTTTATGTGAATAGTGGGGCTCTCGTCTCTGATTCTCAAGCCTTAGGACTTTTCAATACGGGCTTGGGAGAAGAGGGCGATCTCAGCGAAAACGTTGACGCAACGCATGCCTCAATCAGTGCAGCCCTTAATGCCATCTCAGAAACAGCATCAGAGGTTGATTCAGAAGGGTGGGACACGTCCTACCCTCTAGCTCAGGCGGAGGCTGGTGCCGATTTTGCAAACAATCAACTAGATGAATCCAGCTCGACGAACAATGTTGCACGTGGTCTCTCGAGACTCTGGGCGGCAAGTATCGCAGTGTTCCTCATGAAGGCAGCGCCAGAGTAGAAGGTTTCACTTAGTACTTGATTGTGACGAGGAAGTTCACCCAAGAATTATTTTGCAACCGGGTTGTCGTAATCTGGTGACCTTCTACATTGCTGTTGACTGTCTCACCTTCAGAGTAAAAGGCGCTGGCATATTCAACGCCAGTAATAATGACATCTTCTTCAGTGCGATACGTGACATGGTCACCGGAATAGAAAGTCACTGCTGGATAGCCAATCGCAGGATTTTGAGCCTCGACAACAGTGGCAAACCCTGAAGGAAAAGTAACCTGAGCCGGAACTATGGAGCCTTCTGCACATAGTTGCGCTCCAGGGAGTAATTTCCCTTGCCCCTCATAACTATTCACCCCCGCACGGGTATCCCACTTGATTGTGAGATTTTCTGAGGTGCCGTTGCGGACACACAGCTTGGTATCTTTTGAAAAAAGTCCAGCCGTTTCTGTTGGGCGTGGTGCAGAACTGACACTGCGTGAACAACCTGTAAGCAGGATAGGGAGGATAATTCCCATAGCAATTACGTGAATGATCGGCTTCATCAACGCACTTTCACCGTCACGCAGCGAAAAGCCATCACTAGCCGCGAATGTGGATCTCAAAATTGATCCACTCATCATCTTCTAAGCGCGTGGCCGAGAATTGGCGACCTTCTACATTGCTGTTGACCGTTTCATTCACTGAATAAAAAGCACTTGCATACACGGTCTTACGATCTTCGCTTTCGAACAGTAGATGTGGCTCAAGGAGTGGGACATTTTGAGATTCCACAAACGTGGTGAAGCCGCTAAAGAACTTCACATAGGCAGAGGCGCCCACACCCTGGCCGCAGAACTTCTTTCCTGGCGCGAGCTCGCCTTGGCCGTCAAAGCCATCAATCTTGTCTTGCCAGGTGATGGTGACAGATAAATTGGAATCGTTGATGAAGCACAATTCGTTGTCACGGAGAATGCCGTGAGCCTCAGGTGTTTCTGTGGGTTGAGGTTGAGGCGAAGCACAGCCGGTCAGCGCTAAGGAAACTAGTGCAACAGCAGCTAGTGATTTATACACGGCAATCATTTCTGTTACTTGATTTCTAGTGAAAAGTTAATCCAGGCAGTGTCATCTGTTCGTGTAATCGTAATTGCCCGACCTTCAGCTGTTGCATTGACAGTTTGCCCCTGGGTGTACTCGCTCCAGCTGTAATTCGTGCGTTCACGTTCGTAATAGCAGTAGGAGTAGGAGGCGTTGCAGTTTTGAATAGCCTGCTCATCTGGCTTCATGCTGTAGAGCCCGAGGTCTGGCTTCATGAACGCAGGGTTACTTGTCGTCACTTCCGTTTGAAAACCATCCATATAGGTAATGACGGCATGAGGCGCACCACCTTCGCCACAGATTATTTCGCCACCATCGAGAGTTCCTTCACCATCAGAGGAAGAAATCCCTTCGGTCCACACAATCGTCACTGATTGACCGCTGGTGTTTGTGAAGCACACCGCAATGTCTTTAGTAAACAACCCTGCTTCCTTCGCAGGTGCGGCCTCTTCGACGGCTTCCACTTTCGGCTCAGACTCCGGAGCACTCGAGCATGCGGTTATGGACAGCGTTACTGCAAGCAGTGAGGCTGCGATAACAGATTTTTTCAAAAGTTGTGATTTCACGTGTTTGTGTTCTTTCCGCATTACTTCACAATGGAGATTGCGAAGTTAATCCAGTCGTTGTCGGACAGTCGAGATACTTCAGCTACGTGGCCACCAAAGCTTGCTTGAGCTGATTCGCCTTGAGAGTAGGTGTGCTCAGTATAAATATCACTTTTCACTTCTTGGTGACAGCCATCCTGGCCAGGAGAACAGTCAAGCACACGCTTTTGGGCAAGACTGGAGAACCATACGTATGGCTCACCAACCACAGGGTTATAGGCATCTACATAGGTTCCGAATCCGTCACTGAAAACTAGTTTGATTCGAGGATCTGGACCTTCACCACACATTTTCTCGCTAGGGCTGAGAGTTCCTTCCCCATCGTTCGAACTCAGACCACTTTCCCAGCTCAGTTCAACATCCTCTGAAGAAGTATTCGTGAAGCAGACTTCGATGTCTTTGGTGAAAATTCCTGCTTCTTTCGACACTTCTGTAGCGCTGGGGGTGGGCTGGTCCTGGGGAGCATTAGCACAGGAGCTCAGTGAGAGTGTGCCCACAACGGCGAGGGATGCTGCCGCGATAGAGAGTGGGCGTATGACGTTGAAAAGCATTGTGTAGTTTCCTTGTGGGCTGATTAGTTATTGATGTTTACTAAGAAATTGATCCACGCGTTATCTGCAGTGCGGGTCACCTGAACGGTGTGGTTTTCAAATGTGTTGTCGATGCTCTGCCCGACTGAATATGCCCAGGACGCATATTCCTTTTGACGTTTTGTGATGAAACACATGCCCGTGCTTTCATCGCATTCCTCAATTTGCTGGTCTTCTGGAAGATAGCTCATAAACCGGACTAACGGTTTTTCAAAAGCTGGATTGACTGCCTGCAATTCGGTTTGAAACCCCGAAAGGTAGGTGACCAATGCGGTGGGATAACTTCCTTCTGCACACAAGATTTCACCGCCATCTAGGGTTCCTTCACCATCTGAAGTAGAAATACCCTCAACCCACCGCACGGTGACGGGAGACCCAGATGTGTTCGTGAAACACACTTCGACATCTTTAGTGAATAGCCCAGCCTCATGTGCAGGTTCTGCACGGGTGGTGCTCTCACCTGATGGAGTGGACATGCTGCATGCCGTGAGAGCGAGGAAGGAAATGGTGACCAGGGCCAGGGTGCTTACCCATCGATAAAGCTTCACGCGATTTCCTTGCTGTTCGTTATTTGAATCCAGTTCAAGTATAGAAGCAGAGGTGAGAGCCCAACCCTGTACCCGCCGGAGGAAAGAAGTGGCAGAACGTTCGCTAACATTGAGCTACACAGCCCAAGGGAAACCACATGCCCAGATTCACGCCGCACGATCTTGACGCACTCTGGGACAACTACGGCTCCGGTGCCAAGACAAGTGTGAAAGAAAAACTTGTCATTCTTTCTGCCCTCGAAATCGCAGACAAAGGGACTCTCGAATTCAACGCCAAAACCCCTTGTGAACTAATTGGCGCCAAAACCTCCATCGTGAACTATTACTTCGGTGGCAGAGAAGGGCTGATGGCTGAGGCAGCTGCTTTTGTTCATGATGAATGGTTTCGACTGGTCAAAAACTGTATTTCTCGACAGCCTGTTGACCCAGTCAAGCAACTCAAAAAACTGATCAAAGTTCAACTCAGTTTTGCTTCGCAGTGGCGAGAAATGGCTGTCTTTGCGTCATATCCCAATAGCTCTCCGCTCATCAGGCAGATGTATTTTGACCGGTTTGGTCAGCACACCAAAGAAATAATTGAGTATTACCTCGCTGTCATCACGCAGCTCATTGATGACGCACGCTCCGGGAAGAAAACTGTCATTGATTTTGAACTTGGCCAGCTTCCCAAGCACAAAGCTCGTACTATGGCGTCTTCGCTTCTTGCCGCAACGAGTTTTTCTTGGTCAGTACATGGCTTATTTGTGTGGACTGCCGGCCAGCATGCTCCCAGCCAGAAACTTGAAGACAAGAAGTTCTCTTCCTTGACCGAAACCTTTGCGGTCAAGCATCACATCAACAGCATCGTTGAGAGCGCGCTAAGGAAATAGGAGCTCAGCAAAGTCAGAACTACTTCCCCAGGTAGTGATACTCAAACTCGATGAAACTTGTGTTATCCAAACGAGTAATGCTCCAATTGTGGCCCTCGTCAACCATCCCAACAGTTTCTCCCTCAGAAAAGTATGAAGACGCTGTAGGGACTCCTAAAGTTAGTGTTTCAAACTCAACTTCTGGATATAAGACTTCTGAGTTCCACGCAATTGTTTTTGTTGTGTATCCGTCACTGTAACTGAGTGTCGCAATCACACGTTCTCCGCTGATGCAGAGGGAGTTACCTGGTCGCAATACACCGACAGGATTTCCATCGGTATAACGAAATTGAGTGAAATTCAATTTCTCTGAAGAGTCATTGAAGTAGCAGACGTTAACGTCTTTGGTGATGAGACCTGCTTCTTTACTCACCTGGGGAGCAGCAGGTTTGAACGCGAACAAGGCGACAGCGCCGGCAACAATTGCTAGAACAGCACTAGCTGCCACAATCCACACAATGCGAGAGGGCTTTTTCTTGGGGGTGGATTGTTCGGACATCAGTTTCTTTCTCGTTGAATTCGATTCAAATGTGACATGTCCAAGGTAGCACTGGAGGAACAGTCCATCAGAAAATCAGCAGCTTAGTTGCGAGCTAATTCGATAACCCGTCGGGCGAAAGTGCCCGCATCACCAGTGCTGAGAGCTGACTGGTCGATGACCTCTTGAACCTCTTGTGAACTGTGTTTATTGAGGCAGGACACATAGAGTTGTTCAACATCTGCCAGTTCCTGGCTCTCGATAACACAACCAGATAACGCTGCTAGTTCCGGTGGAGTGCATCCAAAATAACTGCTTGCTACATCTACAACCTGGAGAAGCCTTTCTCTTCCCAGGGAGGAATGTGTGCTTCCGATACGAATCGACCCCTCACGCGCGATGATGGTGTCCATTCCCTTCATTCGTTCAGAGAAAGCTTGTAGAGCATCACCGTTGTAGTCGCGGCGAATGATCTCGTGATACTCGGGGAGGGCAATGAGAGCATTTTTGCCATAAAACCACCATGCTTCACATGATTGACTGGCAGGGTCTCCCGACCAACACAGCACGGTGTAGTGGCTTGCGCTTCCCAGCATGACAATGCCGTCCAGTCCCTCGACTGAACCCGTCATAACGAGGGCAGCAAAAAGTGCAGCCTCATCCAGACACGACGTCATCCCCTGGACCCTGCTGGTTTTGTGTCCGGTTTCACGAAGCTTGTGATCCAAAGCATCTATTGAGAGATAGTTATAGGCCGGAAACTTCCCGGCTTCAATGTACTCAAGCGTCTGGTCAATATTGTGGAGTGTTCCCAGTTCCTTCCTCAAGGTAAACGTGGAAACAATATTTGCCATCGCCGCATCGATCACGTCCTGACCAAGTCGATCTGCCTCTTCGCGAAGGTCTAACCAACCGTCAATCTCTGCCACCTGTTGTGGGGTGAGGTGCGTGAAGTATTTGTCGATAAGTTTTTGGTATTCCTGAAGCCGCATACTCACAGGTAGCTCTGGGTCTACCTTGGCGCTCAAGGACCAGAGTTTCTCAGAGTAGAGATTGGCCAAAACCAAAGAGTGAACAGCGTGGGGATCTGCATACACATCAAAGATGCCTAACATGCCCGAATCCTTTGAAGAACTTGCGCAGTGGAAAGAACTGGTTAGGCAGCGCCGTCAAACATTGACGTCACGGAGCCTTCTTCAAAGACTTCGTGAATAGCGCTGGCCAGCAGTGGCGCAATCGGAAGAATGGTGAGTTTCTCGAAGCGCTTGTCTTCTGGAACAGGAAGTGTGTCTGTTACAACAACCTCGCTGATGAACTCAGACTGCAGGATTTCACATGCAGGGTCTGAGAAGACAGCGTGGGTGGCAGCAACAACCACACCGATGGCGCCGTTCGCAACAAGAGCTTCAGCTGCCTTCACGATGGTGCGACCGGTGTCGATCATGTCGTCAACGAGAAGGCAGACGCGACCTTCTACTTCACCCACGATTTCGTGGACGGTGACCTGGTTGTGGACCTTGGGGTCACGACGTTTGTGAATGATGGCCAGGGGTGCACCGAGCTTCTCGCTCCAGATATCCGCAACGCGGACCCGACCCATGTCAGGAGAAACCACAGTCAAAGTTGCAGGGTCGAGCTGCGCACGGAAGTGCTCGAGCAGAACAGGCATCGCGAACAGGTGGTCAACGGGGCCGTCGAAGAAGCCCTGGATCTGTGCTGCGTGGAGGTCAACGCTCATGATGCGGTCAGCACCTGCGGTCTTGAACAGGTCAGCAATCAGTCGGGCAGAGATGGGCTCGCGACCACGGCCCTTCTTGTCCTGACGTGCGTAGGGGTAGAAGGGAGCAACAACGGTGATGCGCTTGGCCGATGCGCGCTTGAGTGCATCGATCATGATCAAGGTCTCCATCACCCATTCATTAATGGGAGCAGTGTGTGACTGAACCACGAATACATCAGCACCACGCACGCTGTCGTCGTAACGGGCATAAATTTCACCGTTGGCAAAAGTGCGCAAATCAGTGCCTGAAACATGGGTGTTGAGCTGAGAAGCAACCTCAGCAGCAAGCTGAGGGTGGGCACGCCCACTCACAATCACAAGCTTCTTCTTTGTCGGCACTGAGAGTTCGGACATTGAAGGCCTTTCGGATGGTGTTGCTCGTTGTGGAGGGGTTACTTGGCCTCGTCAGCGGCTTGTGCCGCTGCGGTGCCCGGACGGTTGGCCTGAACCCAGCCGTCCATGTTGCGCTGTGGTGCCACGTTAATGGCAAGTGCCCCGGCTGGGACATCCTTACGGATGACGGCGCCGGCGCCACTATAGGCTCCATCGCCAATACTAATTGGCGCAACGAAAGTGTTGTGAGAGCCCGTTCGCACGTGGGAGCCCACAGTGGTGTGACTCTTGGTCACGCCGTCGTAGTTGGCAAAGATCGTGCCCGCACCAATGTTGCTGCCGTCACCAATGGTGGCATCACCAACGTAGGAGAGGTGGGGCACTTTGCTGCCCTTGCCGATGCGGGCATTTTTCGTCTCAACGAAAGTACCGATCTTGCCGTCGGCTTCAAGATAGGTGCCAGGGCGCAAATAGGAGAAGGGGCCAACAGATGCACCAGCACCGATAACCGACAGGGTCGCATCGGTGCGCTTGACCACAGCACCTTCGCCAACCTCTGTATCCAGGAGTGTGGTGTCGGGGCCGATCACGGCACCCGTCTCCACCACGGTGGCACCGAGCAGTTGCGTTCCTGGCTTGATTTCGACATCCGCAGCAAGCTGCACCTGCATATCGATCCAGGTTGTAGCAGGGTCAGTAATGGTGACACCGGCGAGCTGCCATCCGCGCACAATCAAACCGTTAAGCAGACCTGCAGCACGTGAGAGCTGCGCGCGGTCGTTGATTCCTTCGACCTTCCAGGAATCCAGAATCTCCACCGCAGCAACAGTGGCACCTGCTTCTCGGAGCAAACCAATCACGTCGGTGATGTACTTCTCACCCTGTGCGTTATCGAGGGTGAGGTTGCTCAGCTGAGCACGCAACTCAGGAGCGGAGAAGACATAAATACCCGCGTTGATTTCCTTGATAGCAAGTTCATCTTCGTTGGCGTCCTTGTGCTCAACAAGCTTCTCCAGGTTGCCATCTGCGGAGCGAATAACGCGGCCATATCCCGTAGCGTCATCAAGAATCGTGGAAAGCACAGTAGCGGCAGCCTGCGCATCACGGTGCTGGTTGATCAACCCCTGCAGAGTTTCGGCATCGAGGAGGGGAACGTCACCGTTGACCACGAGCACGTCACCGGCGAAACCATCAGGCAAAGCGGCAACAGCGAGCTCCACAGCACGGCCCGTGCCAGGGACCTCGTCCTGGTCCACGATGATGCTTTCAGGCAGGTCAACTTCAATGACCTCCACCAGGCGGTCACGTTCGTGACGAACCACGGAAACTACGTGTGCTGCCTGAAGTTCACGCGCAGTAGCAAGAACGTGGCTGACAACGGAGACCCCACCGAGCTTGTGAAGAAGCTTGGGAGTCGAGCTCTTCATGCGAGTACCTTGACCGGCAGCAAGTACAACAATGGCAAGTTGTGCGTCGGTCACGGTTTCTCCAAATATTGATCGGGAGCTCCGCCACCAGGATTCGAACCTAGACCAACAGATCCAAAGACTGTTGTGCTGCCTTTACACTATGGCGGACTGTGGATTCTCTTTGAGGAAACCCACATGTACAGTCTGCCAGATACCAGCAGGGATAATGGATGCATGGCACCCGAGAATGACGAAGTCGACCGCATTGTGCAGTCGTGGCGGCGTGAACGCCCCGATCTCGACTTCTCTCCCCTGCAGGTACTCTCTCGCGTAGGGCGTCTAGCAAAGATGTTGGACCGCGCCCGCAAGGACGCATTCCACAAATCCAAGCTCGAATCGTGGGAGTTTGACGTTCTCGCCGCGCTACGTCGCGAAGGCTCCCCCTACCAGCTCAGCCCTAAGGCTTTGCTCCAGCAGACTCTGGTCTCCAGCGGAACCATGACAAACCGTATCGACCGCCTGGTCGACAGCGGTTTGGTGGTTCGCCGCGAAGACCCCAATGATGGTCGCGGTGTTCTGGTGGAAATGACCACTGCAGGCCTGACCCGTGTTGATGCTGCAATTACTCGCCTGGTCGACGCTGAAGCGATTCTGCTGTCGTCACTGTCTCGGAGTGAACAGACTCGTCTGGCCGAATCTCTTCGTCGCCTCAGTATTGATGTCGACACTCAAGACTCCGCTGAATAACCATGGCCAAGCAGCGGACGTTCTGGCCTCATGAAAAGCCGGGCAAAGTATCCCTCTGGTTTGCTGTTGCAGCGTTTGCCCTCTGGGTTGTCTTGCCGCTGCTCACGAGTGCTTTTCGAGAAACAGTGCCCGTCACAGACACATGGGTGATGCCTTTTATTGGTGTCGTAGGTGTTGCCATTGCTGCGGCGGTGAACCTCTTCACCTATGTTTTCAACCGTCAACGCTCGGTCACCAACCTCATGGCGCTCTCTCTGACGGTGAGCTTCACGGTGTTCTCTGCCGCGTTCTTGATCGGGGAAGGTTTAGCTGGCGTCTAAGGATGAATTAGCCAAGCCAGTCAAAAACGATAAACGTATCCGGCAGTGCCCCAGATTTGGGGTTCGGCTCGGTAACACTGATTGAAACGCCTATTTTCCCGGCTTTGGAATTACCTGAATCAAAATTTTGATTATCTCCAGCAACAAATTTCCAGCCACAGTGCAGTTGACCATCATGCGCTTCTTCAGAACAGATTGTGTCAACGAGGCGATCACTCCATGTGCCTCCGGTGGAAGCGGAAACGTCGAGAACCCAGGGATGACCGTTTGCAAACTCATTGAGGTTCAGTAGGACTGATTTTGATTGCCCCGGTTCGAGAGTAAGACCATTGAAACCATGCGGATATGCACGATCAGGTCGATTGTTTTCCCAGTCGTAGCTATCAGTTGCAGAAACCCTCAACGTCAACGCAACAAGAGTCTTGTTAGAAACTGTTACTTCTCGGTAATAACTTCGGGAAAAAATCTCAACGGGAGTCTCAGAGGATGCGCCGGCGTTCTTGGAGGGGGAGGTGTCAACCCCAGAAGAACAACCGACAAGAGCAAATGAACTAGCCAGCGCAATACATAAGCCTGAGGCCAAAAATGTCTTCACTTGTACTCCGCGTTTACTCTTGAGGTTATCGACAAACCAAACTCAGATTACCTAAGCAATTGAATTGAGTTAAATTGTGAAAATCTGTTTAGCGGCCTAAAAGTTCACTGAGCTCGAGCCAACGCATTTCTAAATCAGCAATAGTTCCTTCACAAGCGCTGATCTGTGCAGCGTATTCGCCCAAGCCAACATAATCATTTTGATCGTGAGCGGCCATCTTCTCGTGAATAGCAGCAACATCTGCTTGCTGCTTGGCAATTTTGCGCTCGATAGAGCCAAATTCTTTCTCTGCATTGCGCAGCTCAGCACCGGCCAGCTGGGGCACGGGCTTGTTTGCAGTCGCGGTTGCTTGGGCAGTAACCGAAACGGCTGGTGCAGCCATCTGCTTGGCGCGCAGTGCCAAGTACTGGTCAACACCATTGGGCAAGTGCGTGAAGTGGCCTTCGAGAACAGCGTATTGGTTGTCGGTGATGCGTTCGAGCAGGTAGCGGTCGTGCGAAATCACGAGCAGGGTGCCTGGCCAGGTGTCGAGGAGATCCTCCATTGCGACCAGCATGTCCGTGTCGAGGTCGTTGGTGGGCTCATCCAGAATCAACACGTTGGGTTCATCCAACAAAATCAAGAGCAATTGCAGTCTGCGTTTTTGACCACCCGAGAGGTCTTTCACCGGTGTGGAGAGCTGAGCAGAAGTGAAACCAAGACGCTCGAGGAGCTGACCAGGAGTCATCTCCTTGCCGCCAACGGAGTAGGTGGTGCGCTTCTCCGCAACAACTGCACTCACACGCATGTCTTGAACAGCTGTTAGTTCATCCAGTTGCTGGGTCAATGTTGCAATCTTGACTGTCTTGCCTCGCTTCACGCGACCAGATGTTGGCTGCACATGATCCGAGACAAGTCCGAGCAGTGTCGATTTACCCGCGCCGTTGACACCCAAGATTCCGGTGCGCTCACCGGGTGCAATGCGCCACGTGACATCACGCAGGACCTGCTTGTCGCCATAACTGACCGAGACATCTTCGAGATCAACGACGTCTTTACCCAAACGCTGCATCGCCATCGAAGACAGCGTGATGGAGTCGCGAACAGGTGGCTCATCTGCGATGAGCGCGTTCGCGGCCTCAATACGGAACTTGGGCTTTGCTGTGCGGGCAGGTGCTCCCCGGCGCAGCCAGGCAAGTTCTTTCTTCATCAAGTTCTGGCGCTTTGCTTCGCTCACTGCAGCCATGCGGTCACGTTCTACGCGCTGCAACACATAAGCGGCATAGCCACCTTCAAATGGCTCCAGAATTCGGTCGTGGACTTCCCACGTTGCGGTGGAGACTTCGTCGAGGAACCAACGGTCGTGGGTGACAACTAAGAGACCGCCCTGTCCATTTGGCCAGCGCTTCTTGAGGTGTCCAGCAAGCCAGGAAATGCCCTCCACGTCCAAGTGGTTGGTGGGCTCGTCGAGGAAGATGACATCCCAGTCACCGGTGAGGAGAGCAGCAAGAGCAACTCTGCGACGCTGACCGCCGGAGAGGTCCCCCACTTTGGCATCCCAGGGAATATCAGTGACCAGGCCTGTCAAAACATCTCGAACCTTGGGATCTCCTGCCCAGACGTGTTCTTCAATACCGCCCACGATGGCTTCCCCCACGGTGAGGGTGGGATCAACCTCATCTGCTTGGTCGAGCATGCCGAGAGTAATGCCGCCGCGGCGAGTGACGCGACCAGAGTCTGGTTCGAGACGCCCCGCCAAGATCTTCATCAGCGTCGACTTGCCGTCACCATTGCGACCAACAACACCAATACGGTCACCATCATTGATGCCGACGGTGATGCCTTCAAAGATGACGCGCGTGGGGAACTCGAGGTGGAGGTTTTCTCCACCAAGCAGGTGTGCCATTAGTCGTTGACCACTCGAGCGCCGTGAACGGGGCCCGATACGCGCAGAACCTTGTGACCGGCGGCACTGAGTGTGACCTGAAGGTCGATTGCCGACTCCACATCCTCGGCGAGGAAAGCGAGGGTGGGGCCAGAGCCAGAGACAATCCCAGCCAGCGCACCGTTTTTTTCTCCGAGTTCGAGAACATCAACCAGCGAAGGCTGTAGGTGTAACGCTGGAGCCTGAAGGTCATTGCTCAACGCATCAGCGAGCATGATGGGATCGCCTGCACGCAGGGCTTGCAGCACAGAAGTGTCGACAGTGGGCGACTGCGGAGCAGGCTTGATATCTGCAACGTGGCGTTCACGGTGTGCATCCAGTTCACCATAGACAGCTGGAGTGCTCAGGCCAAAGTCGGCAGGAACAAGCACCCACTCAAAGTGTTCGTGGCTGGTGAGCACGGGGCTCAAACGGTCACCACGTCCCGTTCCAATGGCTGTGCCACCCATCAGCGCAAAGGGAACATCGGCACCCAGTTCCGCTGCCAGAGCTAGGAGAGCATCCTTGCCCAGATTGGTGCCCCAGAGTGCATCACAGGCAACGAGGGTTCCGGCAGCATCTGCTGATCCGCCACCCATACCACCGGCAATAGGGACGTTCTTCTCAATCTCGAGACGAACACCGCCACGATACTTCGCCTTACGGGCTAGTAGCTGGGCAGCCTTAATGGCCAGGTTGGTCGCGTCGAGCGGAATACCACTGAGGTCAAAGTCACCCGTGAAAGTGACCGAAAAATCATCTGCGTGATACGCACGAATCTCTTCATAGAGACTGACTGCTTGATAGGTGGTTGCCACATCGTGGTAACCGTCTTCCATCACTGCGCCAACGGCAAGCGAGACATTGATCTTGCCGGGGGCTCGAACGTGAACCACCTCGCGTGCACCAGTCTCGGTCATAATTCCAACCTAACTGGCGTTGGCGATTGACACGAATTGAGCAATGTTCAGTTGCTCACCGCGCAGTGTGGGATCAATCCCTGCACGCTCCAACAACTCTGTCGCAGCAGCACTCGAACCACACAGATCAGAGAGTGCCTGACGCAACATCTTGCGACGCTGACCAAAAGCACCGTCAATGATGTCGAAGGTGCGTCGACGAAGATCCTCATCACCGGGCTGCACAGCATCGCGTTCAAAACCGACCAGGACAGAGTCCACGTTGGGAACTGGCCAGAAGACCTGACGGCTCACATTCCCGGCGATACGCCACTTCCCATACCAGGCAGCCTTGGCGCTGGGACCGCCATAGACCTTTGATCCAGGCTCAGCGGCTAGACGGTGACCTACTTCTGCCTGCACCATCACCACACCCGAGCGAATACTGGGGAAGTGTTCCAGGAAGTGCAGCAAGACAGGAACAGAGACGTTATAGGGAAGGTTTGCCACCAGACGCGTGGGCTCATCGGGGAGCTCCATGATCTTCATGGCATCTTCGTGAATCACTGTGAGCTTGGCATCGGGGGCCATCTCGGCAAAGGTCGCAGGCAGCTGCGCTGCCAGACGGCCATCAATCTCCACCGCGACCAAGGAAGCTCCAGCTTCCACGATGCCCAGGCTCAGCGAGCCCAGCCCTGGACCAATCTCCACGACAGAGTCCCCGGCTTCGACGTGAGCAACCTTCACAATCTTGCGAACAGTGTTGGCATCAATGACAAAGTTTTGTCCCAGCTTTTTGGTGGGAGTGACATCGAGCAGTTCTGCCAAATCACGAATCTCGGCAGGGCCGAGGAGTTTCACACTCATTCGACCAAACCGTCCTGCCACGAGCCGTAAACCTTCTCGGTGTTGAAAGCGATTTGAGCACACAGGTCACCCAGGTCAGCATCCAACACTTCCGCCATTGCTCGCACGGTGTACGGAGTCAGGTAGGGGGCGTTGGGTCGACCACGGAAAGGAGTGGGGGTCAAGAACGGTGCATCGGTTTCCACCAGCACGAGTTCACGGGGAATCACCTGAAGTGCTTCACGCAATTCTTCGTTCTTCTTGAACGTGATGGTCCCGGAGAAGGAGAGATACCAGCCGTTGTCCGCAGCAATCTTGGCCATGGCGGCATCACCGGAGAAGCAGTGGAACACGGTCTTTTCTGGTGCCCCCACACGCAGCAGAGTTTCAATCACGTCATCATGAGCATCACGGTCGTGGATCTGCATCGCAATGGAGTGCTTCTTCGCAATGCCGATGTGGGCTTCAAAGGAGCGGCGCTGGGCAGCCAGGCCCTCTGGACCGGTGCGGAAGAAGTCCAGCCCAGTCTCCCCCACCGCACGGGTGCGGGGCCATGCTGCCAGCTCATCGATGACAGCGAGTGCGTCATCAAGAGTTCCTGCTTCTTCGTAACGTGGAGCTTCGTTGGGGTGAATGGCAACAGCAGCCAACATTCGTGGCTCGGCTGCAGCAACAGCTGCAGACCACTTAGAGGTCTCTACGTCGCCACCGACCTGAATGACGCCAACAATGCCGACCTCTGCAGCACGCTCCAGGTGCTCGTGGTAGTCGATGGGCTGATCACCATCAGAGATCTCGAGGTGAGTGTGGTTGTCATAGACCGCGACAGGCAGTGGCTCAGGAAGCGGAGGGTAGGACAAGTCACGCTTCTGGCCGTGCTCGGCTGTGGTGTCGCGCTGACGAATATATGCCGATTCGGTCATATTGATCTACCGACTATTCGGCGGAGGACTCAATACGAGGGAAGAGAGCTTCCAGAGCACCCACGGTAGTCCCCACAGGAACCTGAGCCCACACTCCAGCCTCACGGATGGGCTGAGCAGTTAGAGCTCCGAGAGTAGCCTCCACATTCAGTGCAGACCACAGCTTCTGGGTTGCCTGAGGCATGAAGGGTGAGAGAAGAACCGCGAGAGCACGAAGGCCTTCAACAGCAGTATTGAGCACAGTGGCCAAACGCTCCGCGTTGGCAGGTTCCTTGGCCAGAGCCCAAGGCTCCTGCTCGGTGATGTAGCCATTGAGGGCATCCACGATGGTCCATATAGAAGTAATCGCTTCGTGGATGGCCAAACGCTCAATAGCTGCGTCAGCTTCGACTGCTGCTGCGGCCACGACATCAGCGATGGCTTTGTCGGAAGGAGTGAGTTCTCCTGCTGCAGGAACAACACCGTCGAAGTAACGGGTGACCATGGCCAGGGTGCGCGAGGCAAGGTTACCGAAACCGTTTGCCAGCTCTGCCTGGTAGCGGGCGGAGAGGTCCTCCCAGCTGAACGAACCGTCCTGGCCGAAGCTAATGGCGCTCATGAAGTAGTAGCGGAACGCATCTGAACCGAAAGTGTCAGTGATGTCGTTGGGCGCAATACCGGTGAGCTTGGACTTGGACATCTTCTCGCCACCGACCAGCAGCCAACCGTGACCATAAACCTGGTGAGGAACTTCAACACCGGCAGCCATGAGCATGGCAGGCCAGATCACCGCGTGGAATCGCAGGATGTCTTTACCCACGATGTGTGTGGCGGGCCACAGCGAAGCCAACTTCTCTTCGTCGTAGCCGTAACCGGCAGCGGTGATGTAGTTCAGCAGAGCATCGAACCACACATAAACAACGTGAGATTCATCCCAAGGAAGCTTGATACCCCAGTCGAAGCTGGAACGAGAGATGGAGAGATCGTTCAGACCCTGCTTCACAAACTGCACAACCTCATTTCGGGCTGATTCGGGCTGCACAAAGTTGGGGTTAGCTTCATACATCTCCAGCAGACGCTGGGTGAAGTCGCTCATGCGGAAGAAGTAGTTCTTCTCGTGCAGGTTCTCGACTGGCTTGGAGTGAATGGCGCAGACCTTTTGACCTGCGAACTCTCCCGTGCCCTCAACGAGGTCAGAGTCTTGTTTGTATTCCTCACAGCCAACGCAGTAAGAACCCTCGTACTCGCCGGTGTAGATGTAGCCTGCGTCATAGAGGTGCTGCAGGAACTTCTTCACATTCTCTTCGTGACGAGCGTCCGTCGTGCGAATGAAGTCATCGTTCGAAATGTCGATAGTGCCTAGTAGGGGCTTCCATGCAGACTCGACCAGGCGGTCAACCCATTCCTGTGGTGTTGCGCCGTTAGCGGTCGCGGTGCGCAGAATCTTCTCACCGTGCTCGTCTGTACCAGTGAGCATCCAAGTGCGGTCACCGGCCTGACGGTGCCAGCGTGCGAGAACGTCAGCAGCTACCTCTGTGTAAGCGTGACCGATGTGGGGCACGTCATTGACATAGAAGATTGGCGTGGTGACATAGAAGCTTTTGCCGGCAGACATAGCTTCTATTCTATTTTGCTGCGAGAGCTGCCTGATACAGCTCACGTTTGGACAGACCAGTCTCTTCAGCCACCTGAGTCGTCGCCTCCTTCAGGCGGATTCCATCTGCCACGAGGACCTGAACCTGGGCCAAACCATCCTCCAGGGTCAAGGTGGCAGCGGTAGCGCCACCAATAACCAGAACAATCTCGCCGCGGACGCCGTCGGCGGCCCAGTCGGCGAGATCTGCCAAGGATCCCCGCTTGACCTCTTCGTAGAGTTTGGTCAGCTCCCGGCACACTGCCGCACTGCGGTCAAAACCCAGTTCATCACGGGCATCTGCCAACGATTCTGCAATGCGGTTCGGAGATTCAAAGAACACCATGGTGCGGGACTCACGTGCCAAAGCGCGGAAGGCAGCCTTGCGCTCACCTTGTTTGCGGGGAAGGAATCCTTCAAAGGTGAAGCGGTCAGTAGGAAGACCGGCCACGGCGAGCGCGGTAATGACCGCGCTGGGGCCAGGAATGGCGCTGATTTGAACACCTGCAGCAGCAGCAGCTTCAACAAGATGGAAGCCAGGGTCACTGACGGTTGGCATGCCCGCATCCGAAAGCACGAGCACGTCACCCTCTTTCGCCAGCTCAATGATTTCTGGGCTCTTCGTGGACTCATTGTGGTCGTGTAGAGCAATCAAACGGGGACGGTTCTTAATACCCAGCGCATTCAACAGCTTGGACGTAGTGCGGGTGTCTTCGCTGGCAATGACGGTCGCCTCAGAGAGCGCCTCTACTAAACGGGTCGAGGCATCGCCCAGGTTGCCAATAGGTGTTGCTGCCAGGATGATCACACTCCCAGTTTGGCAGGGTTCTGGTCGGTAGGCTGAACGGGTGAAAAGAGCGTGGACCTGGGGAGCCCCGGCAGCTGTGCTGCTGCTTGCTGCCGTGCTGCGCTTATGGAACCTGGGTAACCCTCACTCTCTGGTATTCGACGAAACCTTCTATGTGAAAGATGGCTGGTCGTTGTGGAACAACGGCTACGAAACCACCTGGCCTGAGGGCACGGATGAGAAGTTCAAACAGGGCATAACGGATGGCTACAAAACGGACCCGTCCTACGTTGTGCACCCACCACTGGGTAAGTGGCTCATCGGAGCAGGGATGGCCCTGTTCGGTGCGCAGAACTCATTTGGCTGGCGCTTCGGTGTAGCGGTTGCGGGAATCCTCATTGTTCTGCTGGTGATGCTGATTGCCCAGAAGCTGTTCCACTCCACCGTGCTGACTGTTGTTGCAGGTGGCCTCATGGCTATTGATGGCCACGCCATCACGCTGTCTCGCGTGAGCTTGCTAGACAACTTCGTTACCTTGTTCACCCTTGCTGGCTTTGGCTTGATTCTGCTCGACCGGGAGAACAACCTCCCTCGACTCATGGCGTGGATGCGGCGCCGGCGTGAACAACTGGGCGAAGACTCGGATGGCCCCACCTGGGGTCCCACGTTGTGGAACAGGCCGTATCTGATTCTGGCGGGTCTCACTTTTGGCCTGGCTTGCAGCGTGAAGTGGTCGGGACTGTATTTCATCGCTGCCTTTGGCATCTATGTCGTCGTGATGGATGCGCTCGATCGCAGGCGAGTAGGTTTGCCGTTCTGGATTTCAGCAGCTGTGCTGAAACAAGCCCCTGCAACCTTCATCTTGATGGTGCCGATCGCTGTAGTGACATACATCTCGAGCTGGCTGGGTTGGATCCTCACCAGTGGTGGGTATTACCGCAACCTCGTGACAGCAGACTCAGGTCTGCGATGGAGTGGCCCTTTGTCTTGGGTTCCCGACTGGGCACAGAGCTTGTGGGCGTATCACGTCTCGGCTTATCAATTCCATGTCGGCCTCGTCACACCCCACTCCTATCAAGCCAATCCATTGACCTGGCTGATTATGTGGCGCCCAACGAGCATGTTTTATGAAGGCGTCAACAACGGAGAAGCCGGCTGTACGTTCGACTCGTGTGCGACAGCCATCACTGCACTAGCAAATCCTCTGATCTGGTGGGGCGGCACGGCTGCCCTGGCCTATCTGGCGTACCGCCTCGTTCGCTATCGCGAATGGAGGGTCGGTTTTATCCTGATGGGTATCGTGGCCGGGTATGTGCCCTGGCTGATGTACCTCAACCGCACGGTGTTCCAGTTCTACGGCATTGTTTACGAGCCCTACATGATCCTGGCAATCACCTTCGTTGTGGGACTG
>JBEBAV010000073.1:0-3111 GCA_041158725.1 Actinomycetota bacterium | reverse complement strand
GAACCTGTCGTACTTTCACGAATAACTTCAGGTGCTGACCAGGGGACAGATAATCCCACTGCCGTGGAGCTATCTCCCAGATAAACCGAGGAAGCAATACCGAAGTCGCTCAAGACGGGGTGGCCATAGGCGGTAACCAAGATGTTTCCCGGCTTGATGTCACGATGGAGCACATTGGCACGGTGGGCTGTCTCGAGCGCCGCCGCAATCCGGATACCGGTGCGCAATGCTTCAGCCACCGGAATGGTTTCCGCGCGAAAACGCTCACCGTATCCACCAACACACACTTCGGTGACGAGGTAGGGGCGGCCGTCGGAGCTCACGCCAGCTTCAAAGACACTCAAAATCGAGGGGTGTGTGCTCAGCTGAGACATCAGCTGAGCTTCCGATTGGAACATGTCGCGAACGCGTGGGTTCACGACCTCAGGCAGAAGGACTTTGATCGCCACATTGCGGCGAGGAAGCTGTTGTTCGTAGAGGAAGACGTCACCGAAACCGCCAGAGCCCAAGACTCTGACGAAAGTGAACCCGGACAGCACAGGCGGGGTTGAGGGTAGTCGTCTCGACATGTCCCACCACCTTCGTCAACCTGGGTTGTGCCCCCGGGAGAGCTCAACGCAAATAACGCCGTACATTCAGCGCACGTGCAAGTTTAGGCAGGTGAAACTGAGGATTCGGTGTGCCCCACCGTGACTGCAATAACGTCAATCACAATGATGGTGACGTTGTCACGACCACTATTAGTCAATGCGGCGTTCATCAGCTCACGCACCGCATCCTCAGCGGTGGGAGCATTCGTCAAGAAGTGCTCGATGCCCACATCCGTGAGCTCCTTAGTCAACCCGTCCGAACACAGCAGCAAACGCATGCCAGGAACGACGGGAAGGGCCACATAATCAGGAATGGGCTCGTCAATAATGCCCACAGCACGGGTAATCACGTTGGCGTGAGGGTGGTAGTCCGCCTCCTCCTTCGTAATTGTTCCTGCATCAACGAGTTGCTGCACGACCGAGTGATCAACAGTGACCTGTTCGAAGGTCTCATCGAGCTTCACATAAACGCGTGAGTCACCAATGTTGAACACTGCCCACTGCAACTGATTTGCTTCTTGCACCAGGGCAACACCCGTGACAGTGGTTCCCGCGCCTTGCTGATCTTCGGTGAGCTTGTTGCGAAGATCCACTACAGACATGGCAAGTGCCATCTCAAGGGCGTCAAGGTCCGCAAATCCAGCCTTTTCCAGCCCAGCAATGCGCTGTACAACACAGTCACTAGCAATATCGCCAGCGCTGTGGCCACCCATGCCATCTGCGACCGCAAAGACGGGGCACGCTATCGCGTAAGAGTCTTCATTGTTAGCGCGGTGGTTTCCCACATCGGTTCCGGCAGCCCAGGAGAGGGTAACGCTCGCACCAGTGCTCGTGTCGACAACAGTCGTGCCGGTCGAGTTTTGGCCTAGGGCAGTCACAGGAAGATCTCCAAGATTATGGGGCTACAACCGAGAGAACACGGCTAACCAAGAACTTCAAGTCTATTACCGTCACCAAGGTCGATGATCGCGCCAGCACCGAGAGCCATCGTGTCTCCTGGAGCGAGAAGCGTGGTGGGCTGCCCTGGAATGATCACATGGGTGCCATTGGTGGAACGCAAATCAGTGACCACGACCACATCGCCGAGCACTTCCACGCGAGCGTGCGTGGAAGAAACAAGCCCGTGAGGTGACGCCACCACGACTAAGTTCACACCCTGATCTCCGCGAACGGGAGCCGCCGGCAAACGACCAATGATCACGGGATTAACCAGTTGATACGTGGTGCCATTGATGTGGCGAAGACTAAATCGTGAGGTGAGTTCCTGCTTGGGTGCAGTATCTCCCGCATCGGCCTCTTCAGTAGCAGCCGCAGCTGCTTCTTCATCGATTTCTTCAATCAGAGCCCGAAGCCCCACTGAGGTGTCCATCATGGAACGCAGCAGGGTGTTGTATTCGTCGGTGTTGCTCACGGGAATGACCGTGTCATCAGAAGTGACCACGGTTGAATCATCGGGAACGACCGTGTCAATCACGGTTTCATCGATGATCTCCACCGACCCGACCACTGTCTCCTCAATGGGCACTCGAATGATGGTGTCATCATCAGTATCAACACCGATGACCGTGTCATCGTTCACGTTGATGCGGGTGTTGTCGTCCGGTGTGCTCATGATTGACATTCTCACCGCCGCTTCCTTAGGAAGCTTGAGTGTTCTCCGTGGCAGAAACGCGCTGTCCAACCACGGCCGAGACACCGTCCTGACGCATCGAAACACCATAAAGCGCATCCGCGATTTCCATCGTGCGCTTCTGGTGAGTAATCACGATCAGCTGGCTGGAGTTGCGCAGGTCTTCGAAGATTGCCAGCAGACGACCCAGGTTGGCATCATCCAGCGCCGCCTCAACCTCGTCCATGATGTAGAACGGCGAGGGGCGCGCCTTGAAGATGGCAACGAGCAATGCCACAGCAGCGAGTGAACGCTCTCCACCGGAGAGCAAGCTCAGGCGGTCAATCTTCTTACCCGCAGGCTTGACCATGACCTCGATACCGGTGGTCAACAGGTCATCAGGATTTGTCAGGGCAATGCTGCCCGAACCACCGGGGAACAGGATGGGGAACACTTCAGCAAAGGCGGCCTGAGTGTCATCGAAGGCAGCCTGGAACACCGACTGCATGGTCGAGTCCACCTCTTCGATGATGGTCATCAAGTCCTTGCGAGTGTTAGTGAGGTCTGTGAGCTGCTCGGTGAGGAAGGTGTGACGCTGTTCCAGCGCGGCAAACTCTTCCAGTGCGAGTGGGTTAACCCGGCCAAGCTGACCCAGCTTGCGCTCGGCCTTTTCTAGACGTGTCTGCTGCTCAGAGCGGTTGTATGGCTTGGTCTCTGGTTCGGCATCAGCTGGAGCATCAGCGTCTAGCGCAACAGGGATGGGAACTTCTGGGCCGTATTCAGCTATGAGAACGTCTTCAACAAGACCGAGTTCGTTTCCAGCACGTTCAAGGAGACCAGAAAGGTGCATCTTCTTTTCGTAGATTTGCAGTTCCAGACCGTGCACATTCTCGGTGATGGCGTGCAAACGCT
>JBEBAV010000072.1:0-19433 GCA_041158725.1 Actinomycetota bacterium | reverse complement strand
CGCTGCATCTCCAGTTGCAGGTCTACCTGCTGGATGCGGTTCTCTCCGTTTTCGTCAGTGGTGACGATGTTGTCGTTAGATGTCAAGGAAACGCACATCCTTTGCATTCTTCTGGATGAAGTTTCGACGTGATTCCACGTCTTCACCCATCAGGGTTGAGAAAATTTCGTCGGCAGCCACTGCGTCATCCAAGGTGACCTGGAGCAGGGTGCGCGTTTCGGGGTTCATCGTGGTATCCCAGAGCTCGCGGTAGTCCATCTCACCGAGACCCTTGTAACGCTGGATTCCGTTGTCCTTAGGGATCTTCTTACCTGCGGCAAGACCTACCTCGAGCTGACGGTCACGCTGCTCGTCCGAGTAGACGTATTCGTGATCAGCGTTCGACCACTTCAATCGATACAGCGGCGGTTGAGCGAGGTAGACATAACCAAGTTCAATGAGGGGCTTCATGTAGCGGAACAACAGCGTCAACAGCAAGGTGGTGATGTGCTGGCCATCGACATCCGCATCGGCCATGAGCACAATCTTGTGATACCTGGCCTTCTCAGGGTTGAAGTCTTCACCCACACCCGCACCGAATGCAGTAATCATGGCCTGGACTTCATTGTTGGCAAGTGCCTTGTCCAGTCGTGCCTTCTCCACGTTAAGGATTTTGCCTCGAAGGGGAAGGATTGCCTGGGTGTCAGGGTTACGGCCCTGAACGGCAGAACCACCGGCGGAGTCACCCTCCACCATAAAGATTTCAGACAGCGAAGGATCCTTGCTTGCGCAGTCCTTCAGTTTTCCGGGCATACCGCCACCTTCAAGCAGACCCTTGCGGCGAGCTGTTTCACGCGCCTTGCGGGCAGCCATTCGAGCAGTTGCTGCCTGGAGTGCCTTACGGATGATGTCCTTGGCCTGGTTGGGGTTACGTTCGAACCAGTCACCGAGGAAGTCGCCGGTAATGCGCTGAACGAATGCTTTGGCTTCGGTGTTACCGAGCTTGGTCTTGGTCTGACCTTCGAACTGGGGTTCACCCAACTTGATGGAGACAACAGCGGTAAGTCCTTCACGGACGTCGTCACCGGACAGGTTCTCGTCCTTGTCCTTGAGAATGCCCTTTTCACGCGCGTACTTGTTGACCAAGGTGGTCATTGCCGCGCGGAAACCCTCTTCGTGAGTTCCACCCTCGTGAGTGTTGATGGTGTTGGCGTAGGTGTGAACGCTTTCGCTGTACGCGGTTGTCCACTGCATCGCAATTTCACAGGAGATCTTCTTCTCGGTGTCTTCAGACTCGAAGTGAATGATCTCGTCGTGAACGATTTCGTTCTTCTTGATGCGGTTGAGGTACTCGACGTAATCCATCAGACCGTTTTCAAACATGTAGGAAACGGTCAGAGCGTTGCCTTCGTCGTCGACCTGGTTCTCGTTGGTGAGGGTAATGCGCAGACCCTTGTTGAGGAAGGTCATCTGCTGGAAGCGTGCACGCAGAGTTTCGTAGTCGAATTCAACAGTTTCGAAAATGTCGGGGTCTGGCCAGAACGTAATGGTAGTTCCGGTTTCAGTGGTGGCAGCGCCCTTTGCCAAAGGAGCTTCAGGAACACCAATGTTGAAGCTCTGGGTGTAAGAGAAGCCTTGACGCTTGACCTCTACTTCGAGGTGAGTAGACAGTGCATTTACCACCGAGCTACCCACACCGTGAAGACCACCGGAGACGGCGTATCCGCCGCCACCGAACTTTCCCCCGGCGTGAAGCACGGTGAGAACAACCTCAACGGTTGACTTTCCTTCAGTGGGGTGAATGTCGACGGGGATTCCACGCCCGTTGTCGATAACGCGGATGCTTCCGTCTTTGCGCATAAAGACCTGGATGTCATCACAGTGTCCGGCGAGCGCCTCGTCAACAGAGTTATCGACGATCTCGTAAACCAAGTGGTGCAGACCGCGGGGACCGGTAGATCCGATGTACATACCGGGGCGCTTACGTACTGCTTCGAGGCCTTCCAAAACCTGAATGTTACTTGCGCCGTAATCGGCTTCTGCGGCTTGCTGTTCAGATTCAGTTGACATATGTTTCGGTGGCTCCCTTACGCACTTAACGTGACCCCTCATTCTACCTTTTAGGGGCTGGGAAAATCGGGAGAAACGGGGCTCTGGCGCGTTTTTATTTAGCGCTTGACCAGAAACCTATTTCTAGCCGTAAGTATCGCGAGGACCACGCCCTGGAATTGATTTGGGGCCACGTTTCCAGCTTGGGGCGTTGGGTCCTTGAAACCGGATTGCGGTGACGCCAGATTCTGGGTGCGCTTGGAGAACTTTTGTCAGGACTTCGGTTCGCATCAATCGAAGCTGTGTCGCCCAGGCTGTGGACTCACACGCAACGGTCAATGTGGCGTCATCAATTCCGAGTGGGGTTGTGCGCGCAGCGATGTCCGGGCCAACGATTTCTGGCCAGTCTGCCAGGAGATCTGACTTCGCTAACGGTGCCTTCCACCCCAATTGCTGGGAAAGGTTTTCCAACACGTCATCGAGGCCCTTAGGATCGCGGCCGGGAGAAAAAGGCATCTCGCTGGCGTGTTCTTCCGCATTGCGTTTGCGGGCGCGGGCATCCCGCGAAAGCTTTACCCGGGGCGTGCCCGTAGCTTTGGACTTGAGCCGGGAATACAGGGCCAGTGCCTCTGATTCTTCGGGCCCCGCCGCGTCAGCGGCTTCAGGCCCATTCCCGATATTTTCAACCATGATCAGGGGTTTCTTTCTGAATAGTTCCCTTTTTCACGTGAAACACTTGAGTCATCAGTTGCTCTGGAACATCCTCCGCAACCGCGGCGGTGATGAAAGTTTGTTCAAAATCAGCTACTGCTTCAGCGAGGCGTTCACGCCGAGCCGAATCTAGTTCGGCAAAAACATCGTCCAGGATCAGGATCGGGTCGCCCAATACTGATTCGCTGCGGAGCAGCCTGGCAGCTGACAGCTTGAGTGACAGTGCGTAGGACCAGGTCTCGCCATGGCTGGCATAGCCCTTTGCAGGTAATGTGTTGAGGCCAAACTCGACATCGTCACGGTGAGGACCAACGAGGGTCATTCCACGCTCAATTTCTTGAATTCGACCGGCTTCTAACAAGTTTCGGAACTTATCTGCATATGCCGCGGCGGTCTCTGGCGCCTCAATGGAGGATTTGAGTTCAATGCTGACGGCGTGATCAGACCCAGCAATTGCTTGGTATGCCTGGCCTAGTAGTCCAGACAAGTCTGAAAGAAGGCGACGGCGCTCAGCAGTAATTTCTGTGCCCAAGGAAACAAGGCGTTCATCCCAGATGTCGAGAGTTCCTAGGTTTCCTGCTTCGACATCCTTCACTCGAGCTGTTTTGAGGAGGGTGTTGCGCTGTTTGAGGACCCGTTCATAATCAGAAACGACACCGGCGAGGCGAGGAGTTCGTTGAATAATCAGGTCATCCATGAATTTGCGTCGACCTGAGGGTTCTCCGCGGACCAACATGAGGTCTTCCGGCGCGAAAATCACTGTTGAGATGTAGCGGGGGAAGTCACGAAGCTTCGCGTTTGCGTGGTTAACCTGGGCTTTATTCGCCCCGTTTCGGTTGAGCTGTGCTTCCAGCAGGATCGTGCGGCCGTCATGTGCGAGGTTTACTCGCACAATGGCCGCATCGGATCCTTGCCGAATCAGCGCAGAATCAATACTTGTTCGGTGCGAACCCAAAGTTGCTAAGAAATTGATTGCTTCAACAATGTTTGTTTTGCCTTGTCCGTTCGAGCCAACTAATACAACAGAACCGAGACCTGGTTCAATATCCGCTACTGCGTAGTTCCTAAAGTCGCGAAGACTGAGTGAGCTTACGTGCATCGCTCAGAATTTCACTGATTTAGCGAAGAAGAAGGTTGGGCTGCAGAAGGTAGCGGTATGCATCTTCTGCAGGAGTGTCCTTCGAGGTCTGGCTGGTGATCAGTACTGGACCTGGCTTTGCAGGATTTTCTACTGATGTAAAGCCAATTCGGGTGAATTCAGAATGCACAGCACCGAGACCATCCAAAAGGAAGTCTGGCTTCAGCGAAACAACAACATCTGGGCCTGAAATAACCGCATCGATGGTTTCAGAAGCTTGCGCTTGTTCTCCGCCAATTGCTTCCAGGGTCAAACCGTTGTTTGCAAAGGTAAACCGCAACGCTGCTTCACGTTCAACAACGAGCTTGACGCGGCGGGTTGCTTCGATGAGTTCTGCGGTGTTGACCACAGCAAAGTTTTCTACCTTTTCAGGGAAAAGACGCTTAACCGGTGGGAAATTACCCTTAATCAGCAGAGACGTCACGGTCTTGTTATCTGCGGTGAAAGCAATCAACTCTCGATCATCCTTGTTGGTGATCGAAATTGAGATGTTTCCACTGTGACCGAAAGTCTTACCGATCTCCTGGATTGTTCGAGCAGGAACAAGTGCAGTGATATCTGCAACAGAACCGGTCGATTCCCAGGGAATATCGCGGATAGCAACGCGGTAGCGGTCAGTAGCAACAAGGCTGAGGGAATTTCCTGTGATTTCTAGCTGGACACCAGTGATCACAGGGGTGACATCATCACGAGAAGCAGCTACTGCAACTTGTGCAACAGCAGCCGAGAACTCTTCCGCAGGAAGAACACCAGTTTCTCCCTCAACCTGAGGAATGGTGGGGTATTCCTCAACAGGCATGGAGAGCAAAGTGAAGTTAGCTGATCCACAGCTGACTTGAATACGTGATTCAACACTCTCGAATGTGACCGGAGCGTTGGGTAGGCGGTTTGCGATTTCTGCAAGGAGCCGGCCCGAAACCAGAACACGACCAGGTGTATCTACAGTGGCTGCAACTTTGGTTTGAGTAGAAACTTCGTAGTCGAACGAAGAAAACACAAGGCCTTCAGTAGTTGCTTCAATGAGCACGCCAGAAAGAATTGGCAACGTGGTTCGTGCTGGAAGCATTTTGACGGCAAAAGATACTGCTTCGCTGAGCACATCTCTGTTTACTTGAAACTTCACCGTGGTGCCTTTCCGTAGATCCCCAAACTCGGGTCTCTCATGTTATCGCGGTTTTTCAACCCTGAATAAGCCAGCAAGAAGAAGGTTATGGAATGGAATTGATTAATTAATTAACTCTTTAATCTTCTTAACGTCTGTGGATAATGTGGAAAACTCCACAAATTCAGCCCCAGTACTTGAAACTACATCCGCGTAAGTTGTGTTTACTCTGTGTGCGGGCTTACACAAGCTTCTGTGGAGACAAAGCGAGGTTTTCGTGTTATTCACAAAAAATAAATTTTCATACACAACTAGCCCCGGCGGTTTCCCCACATATTCACAGGGTTATCCACAGGGGGAAAAGCCTAGTTATTCCGCGCGTATGAGCTTCTTTGCTTAATTCGAGTAGTTAATTCCGTGACCTGGTTGTAGATCGAACGGCGTTCCTTCATTAATTCCGCGATCTTCTTACACGCATGCATCACAGTGGTGTGATCGCGGCCGCCAAAAAGCTGGCCAATTTTGGGAAGCGAAAGATTTGTCATTTCTCGGCACAAATACATTGCAATCTGGCGGGCAGTAGCAATTGCTTGTGCACGAGAAGTACCAGTGAGCTCATCAATTCCGAGACGGAAATAATCTGCAGTGTTATTGATGATGTCAATCGGAGCAATGATGTCATCTTCATCAAGAGTGATGAGGTCCTTGAGAACTGTTTGAACAAGAGGAAGATCTACAGCCTGCTTGTTCAGATTGGCAAAAGCAGTGACACGGATGAGTGTTCCCTCAAGCTCACGAATGTTACTGGTGACCTTGGTGGCAATAAATTCCATGATGTCGTCAGGAACACTGAGTTTTTCGCGTTCTGCTTTCTTACGAAGAATGGCAATACGTGTTTCAAGGTCAGGGGTCTGAACGTCAGTAATCAGACCCCACTCGAAACGTGTACGCATACGGTCTTCGAAACCCGTTAAGTGTTTTGGCTGAACGTCGCTGGTAATGACAACTTGCTTGTTGTGATCGTGCAACGTGTTAAACGTGTGGAAAAAAGCTTCCTGAGTCTCTGCTTTTCCTTGCAAGAACTGGATGTCATCAATGAGAAGAATGTCGATATTGCGGTAGCGCGACTGGAAAGCAGCACCACGGTTGTTAGCAATTGAGTTGATGAAGTCGTTGGTGAACTCTTCGCTACTGACATAACGAACACGAATGGTGGGATACAAACTCTGTGCGTAATGACCAATGGCGTGGAGCAGGTGTGTTTTTCCGAGACCAGACTCACCATAAATAAATAGAGGGTTGTAGGCCTTTGCGGGAGCCTCAGCGACTGCTACAGCAGCAGCATGCGCAAAACGGTTTGATCCACCAATAACAAAACTGTCGAAGTTGTATCGAGGGTTCAGGCGTGACTCAAGCTCACTCTCCGTTGCCATGATGGTCGGAGCAGTAATGGGGTGTGCCTCTTCGCGAACTTCTTCCACTTCAACCGCAGGAGCAGGCGTTTCCAAGGCGACGAGATCAGGATTGACCACAATGGCGAAAGTGGAGACTTCGCTGAGTTCACCCAGGCTTCCAATTGCAGATAGCAAGGGTCCGCGGAGGCGCTGCTCAATCATGCTACGGGTGAAATCGTTAGGAACTTCAAGATAGAAAGTTCCCGCCATGATGCCTTTAGGTTCAATCAAAGAGGCAAAACCATACAGCGGTGGAGTAACACCAGGATCTGAAGCCAGGGCTTCAAGAATGGAAGACCATGTACTGCGCATCTTGTCGTCGGCCATGACCTTCCCCTCTAGATAGTTACCTCAGTTATCCACCGTATTGTGAATGTTTCACGTAGACCTCCGGCCTCAAGCGTGAAAAGCTGGGGATAACTTCTTCTGACCGTATCTAACACCTGTGGATTAAGGCAACTCGGGTTTTCGGATTCATGCGTGTCGTTACGAAAACAAGCCCATCGAAACATCCATAATCTTGGGTTGGCGTGTGCTCTGGTTTGACGGGAGCGCGAGAAAGCCTTAGATTTAATCGGTTGATGCCATTGCGCATCCCAATGTTTTGCGCCGCGCTCTCGTGGGCGCGCGACATCAGCCTTCATGGAGATTGACTTATGAGCAAGAGAACGTTCCAGCCAAACAACCGCCGCCGCGCTAAGGTGCACGGTTTCCGCCTTCGCATGCGTACCCGCGCCGGCCGCGCCATTCTGGCTGCACGCCGCCGTAAGGGCCGCACCGAACTCTCCGCGTAGTATCGGCCGTGCTCGATCGGGCACACCGATTGGCTTTGCCAACGGACTTCCGTCGAATTACTCGTCGCGGAACGAAATAGACCTCGTCTTTGGTTGTTGCTTATGCAGCACCAAGTGACCGAGGTCTTTCTCGTTTCGGGATAGTCACCTCCAAAGCGCTGGGTAATGCTCCCACACGTAACCGAGTTCGCCGCCAACTCCGGGCTATTGCGTGGGAAGTACGCGATCTTTCCAGCGCAGATATTGTCATCCGCGCGTTGCCATTAGCAGCAACCGCGTCATGGGATGAATTACACGTGGATGTTCTACGAACACTTGAGAAACTGAGGGCTCACCTGTGAAAAATTTCCTCTCTTTTCTCTACCTGTTACCTCGGAACGTCATGATTTCCTTGGCCTTGGTCTACCGCAAAGTGATCTCTCCCCTCTACGGAGACGTTTGTCGCTACTACCCAACGTGCTCACATTATGGGCTTCAGGCACTTCAACAACGGGGCCTCATTGTGGGTTCTGCCCTAACACTGCGTAGGCTAGGTAGGTGCAACCCGTGGGCACTCGGTGGCGTCGATGATGTGCCGCCCGCGAAGCACAAGTTTTTTAGAGTCACAACACTTGGTTTCGTTGTGATGAATGAAGGAAGGGCGTAACGCTCGTATGGACATCATTGGTGCAATTCTGTGGCCCATCAAGTGGGCTATCGAACTCATCCTGGTCACATTCCACTGGCTATTCACCAGCATCGGAATGGACCCCAACGCAGGTGCAACGTGGGTTCTGGCCATTGTTGGCTTGGTCGTTGTCGTCCGTGCCGCCTTGATTCCCGTCTTCGTGCGCCAGATCAAGAGCCAGCGCAAAATGCTCGAGATTGCGCCTGAGCTCAAGAAGATTCAGGACAAATACAAGGGCAAGAAAGACCAGTTCTCCCGCGAGGCTATGTCTCGCGAGACCATGGAGCTTTACCGCCGTACCGGCAGCAACCCACTGAGCTCGTGCTTGCCATTGCTCCTGCAGATGCCCATCTTCTTTGGCTTGTTCTCTGTTCTCAACGACGTTGCCCTCAAAAAGGGCGCGGCTGGGGTTGGCCCCATGAACGCTGAGTTAGCCCAGTCTTTCTACAATGCAAGCCTGTTCGGAATCGCACCTCTGCACACCACTTTCATGGAAGCGATGAACGCTTCCCCACCTGAAATTATCGTCATGGTGATTGCGATGACCATGGTTGTGCTGATGACTGCCTCACAGTTCATTACTCAGCTTCAGATCGTGTCAAAGAACATGTCTGAAGAAACCAAGGCAAGCCCCGCGTTCCGCCAGCAGCGCATTTTGCTGTATTTGCTCCCCCTCGTGTTTGCGTTCTCTGGTTTCGCATTCCCCCTTGGCGTGATGTTTTACTGGCTGGTTTCGAACTTCTGGACCATGGGTCAGCAGTTCATTGTCATTCGCAACATGCCTACTCCTGGTAGCCAGGCAGCAAAGGATCGCGAAGAGCGCCTTGCACGCCGCGGAAAGCTTCCCAAGGGAGCCGACGTCATTGAAGTAGAAGCACCTAAGCCAGCACAACGCGCGCAGCCTGTTAGCAAGAACCGCGCAAAGAAGTCCGGAAAGAAGAAGTAATCATGTCTGAAGACCTCACTGAAGCAAAGACAGCCCCCAGCATCAAGGATCTCGAGAACGAGGGAGATGTGGCCGCTGATTACATTGAAGAACTCCTCGATATCGCAGATCTCGACGGTGACCTCGACATCGACGCCCGTAATGGTCGCGCATATGTCTCCGTAACCGCCTCAGAGCAGGGAAACGTGCGTGTTCTCTCTCGCCCAGAGACCGTGGCTGCACTGCAGGAGCTCACTCGACTGGCTGTTCAGAACAAGACCGGCCAGTATTCACGCCTCATTCTTGACGTCGGTGGATCACGCCAGACCCGTGAACAGGAGCTCGCCGCACTTGTCGACGCAGCTGCTGCCCGACTTGAGGCAGGTGCCGCTGCGGCCGCACTTCCCCCCATGAGTTCCTACGAGCGCAAGCTAGTGCACGACTTGGTGAGCGAGCGCGGCCTGGTGTCGCACTCCGACGGTGAGGGCAAGGACCGCCACACCGTCATCACCGCCGGCGCATAGTTTCACGTGAAACATTGATTCCCGAATACGAGGCGGAGCCAGCGCAAGCGGCTTCCGTTTTTGGTGATCAACTCGCGCTAGCCCGCCAATTTACGTCTAATTTGGCGCAATATGGCGAGGAATTAGGGCTGATTGGCCCACTTGAGCTCCCCAGGTTATGGTCACGCCACATTCTCAACTGCGGCATCGTAGCTCCTCTGCTCCACGGTCGTGTCGGTGACGTGGGTAGCGGTGCAGGTCTCCCAGGCTTGGTTCTTGCCATTGCGCGTCCTGACGTCGATTTTGTACTGATTGAGCCCATGGAGCGACGGACTGCTTGGCTCAACGACCAGGTTGCTGACTTGGGTCTCACCAACGTCACAGTTGTGCGTGACCGAGCCGAAGACGTTCGCCGCGATGTCTTGCTTGATCAAGTCACCGCCCGTGCCGTCAGTGCTCTCAAGAAGCTCATTCCCATGACTGCACCTCTTGTTCGCCCGGGAGGCGAGCTCGTGCTGATGAAGGGCGCTGGCGCTCAGGCTGAGATCGAGGCCGCTTCTAAGCAGATTCGTGCGTTCAAACTGCACAACGTTGAGGTTCTCACCCTGGGTGAAGGACTTCTCGATGAAGTAACGAGGGTGGTTCGGGCTACAGTTGAGTAGACCGCTTTCCACACTTGCTTGACCCAAAGGTTTCACGTGAAACATCCAGATGAATCGATTGATACGTCACTTGGTGGCGTCGATTCCCCTTTGGCGCGCGAACTCAGTGACTTAACCGCTCGCCGCCGCATTCTGGATCAGCCAGCTCCCCCACTTCCTTCCAGGCCACGTGTCTTTACTGTGTCGAACCAAAAGGGTGGCGTGGGAAAGACGACCACAACCGTCAATATCGCCGCCGCTCTGGCGCGCTTTGGCGCCAAAGTTCTTGTCATTGACCTTGATCCTCAGGGAAACGCTTCCACAGCACTAGGAATTGAGCATCATGGCGATGTCGCCAGCATCTACGACGTTTTGGTTGAGGGACAGCCACTGAGCTCTGTTATTCAAAAGAGCACGGAGGAAGGCGAGCTGTATTGCGCGCCATCAAATCTCCACCTTGCCGGCGCTGAAATCCAAATGTTCAACATCGACCGCCGTGAATATCTTCTGCGCGATGCTCTCGAACGGTTCTTCAATGAGCCAGGCAATAACTTCCACTACGTCTTCATTGACTGCCCACCATCACTGGGCTTGCTGACAATCAACGCCTTTAGCTCCGCACGCGAAGTTCTCATCCCGATTCAGTGCGAGTACTACGCCCTCGAGGGCCTCACCCAACTCCTCAGCACTATTGAGATGATCAATCAGGGTTTGAACCCCTATCTCCAGGTCTCCACCATCTTGCTAACCATGTTTGATAGCCGCACCCGCCTCGCTCACGAAGTTGCAGCGGACGTGCGCCAACACTTCCCCCAGCAGGTTCTTAACGCCGTTATTCCCCGCGCTGTGCGCGTTTCTGAGGCCCCCAGCTATAGCCAGACCGTTGTCAGTTACGACACCATGTCTGTGGGATCTATTTCATACATCGAAGCAGCATACGAAATTGCTCTGCGCGGAGCACCGGGCGCTGCCAGCACCAGAACACAGGAGGCCACAGATGGCAACGAATAAGCGAACTGGTTTGGGTCGAGGCATAGGTTCTCTCATTCCCACCGCTCCCACTTCTGAGCGCCCTGTGGATGTGTTTTTCCCGGACCAGGTCGGCACCGGTGCCATTCCTGTCGTCGATGTCGAGAACACCGAGGCAGACCTCGTTGAAGTCCCTGGCGCACGCCTGGCCTTCATCTCCCCCCACCTCGTCGTTCCCAACCCTCAGCAGCCTCGTAAGGTCTTCAACCCGGAAGATCTCGCAGAGTTGGTTCACAGCATTCGAGAAATCGGTATTTTGCAACCCATCGTGGTTCGTACCATCCCCGGTTCAGAGAACTACGAACTCATCATGGGCGAGCGCCGCCTTCGCGCATCGAAGGAAGTAGGCCTCGAGCAGATTCCTGTCATCATTCGCGACACCGCAGATGAAGACATGCTCCGTGATGCACTGCTGGAGAACCTCCACCGCTCACAGCTGAATCCCCTCGAAGAAGCCTCTGCCTACCAACAGCTCATGGCCGACTTTGGCATTACCCAGGAGCAGTTGGCTGACCGCATTGGTCGCTCACGCCCCCAGATCTCCAACACCATTCGTTTGCTGCGCCTGCCACCACAGGTTCAAAAGCGCGTGGCTGCCGGTGTGCTCAGCGCAGGTCACGCCCGTGCAATCCTGGCTGTTGGTGACCCTGAAGCCATGCAGCGCTTGGCAGACAAGATTGTCAACGAGGATCTCTCGGTCCGTGCCGCAGAGGCACTCGCCGGTGAAGCACCCACTGCCAAGAAGCCCAAGCCCACTGCAGGAACCCGTCGCGGCCACCTCGATGAAATCGCTGAACGCCTTGGTGACCGTCTCGATACCCGCGTAAAAATTGCTTTGACAGCTAAAAAAGGCCTGATCAGCATCGAATTTGCCACCATCGGCGACCTCAACCGCATCCTCACCGAACTGGGCGAGGCTCCGTTCGGCCAGAACTAGTTTCCACGTGAAACGTGGGCGGCAAACGGCCTAGTTTGCGGCTGCGCGCGCGAGGGCTTCGTAAAGCTGACCGAGTTCCACACCTGAAGCCTCAATGGCCAGGGGCGCACTGGAAGTCTCGGTGAGACCGGGCAGCGAGTTGGCTTCGAGGAACCAGGGCTCGCCTGATTCATCCACGATCAGATCAATACGAGAAAGCTGTGACAGGCCCAAGGTCTCGTGCACAGTAACAGCCGCGGCTGAAATCTTTGCAGAAACCTCGTCTGATACGCGGGCGGGAACAAAGAACGTGGTTTCGCCGGCGTTGTAACGGGCCTCAAAGCTGTATACGCCGTCCAGAGGCACGATTTCAACCGCAGGTAGGGCAATGGCGCCACCGGGGCCATCTGTGACCGTCACGGCCACTTCAGTGCCCGAAATGAACTTCTCTACGAGTGCCACGTCGTTGTAGGTGAAAGCATCCACCATCGCGCGAGGCAAGTCTTCCGCCTTGGTCACGATCGAAACACCCTGAGCAGAACCACCCGAGGCAGGCTTCACCACAACATGATTTCCGAGTTCAGAGGCAATTAATTCCAAAACAGAACCGGCGCCGAGCTCACGGAATGCTTCACGTGCAACGGTAATGGACGGCGCGGTTATTACCCCTGCGCGGGCAACCAACGTCTTGGCAACAGGCTTGGACCAGGCCAGACGTGCTGCTGCTGCTGAGGGGCCCACGTAGTTGTAACCAGCGGCGTGGAGAAGATCAAGGAGTGCTCCGTCTTCACCGCTGGATCCGTGCAGTGCAGGCCAGACCACATTCGGGCCAAGCTCCTTGAGCCTGGTAAATAACGCAGCATCAGGGTCAATGATGGTGACATCGTGGCCACGGGCCGTCAATGCATCGGCAACACGGCGCCCGGAACGCAAAGAGACCTCACGTTCGTGCGAAATACCACCGGAAAGAACCGCGATGTTGAGAGATGACATAAAAGCCTCTATTCCTTAGCTCAGGTCAGGTGGTGGGGCAATAACGTTGTCGTCACCGGCAGCAGCAGTCAGAGAACCTGTGCCAGCAAAGTCAGCAAGAAGGTCAAGCTCACCGCGAATAACCGTGGCAAGACGACGAATACCAATCTTGATGTTCTCGGGGGTGGGGTAGCAGAAGGACAGGCGGATGTTGTGACGTCCGCCACCGTCTGCGAAGAAGGCGGTACCCGGGGTGTAGGCGACCAATTCGGTCACGGCACGAGGCAACATCGCCTTGGAATCAAGGTTTTCGGGCAGTGAGCACCAGATGTAGAAGCCACCGTTGGGAACATTCCACCTTAAGTCCGGAAGGTGTTCTTCGAGAGCTTCGAGCATGGCATCGCGACGCTCCTTGTAGACACCACGGAAGGTCTCAATTTGACCCTTCCAGTCGGCCTGGCTCAAATATTCAGAAATCACCATCTGGCTGAATGAACTGGGGCACAAAATTGCTGCTTCTGCGGCAAGAACCAGCTTCTCGCGAATGGCGTGGGGGGCCAAAGCCCAGCCCACGCGGAATCCGGGAGCTAACGTCTTCGAGAACGACCCCAAATAAATCACGCCGTCTTCGTTGAGGGAACGAATTGCAGGAGGAACATCCTCTTCGAACGAGAGAAGGCCGTAGGGGTTGTCTTCCAGAATAAGAATCCCGTTGCTCTGGCAGATTTCCAGAATCTCGGGACGACGCTCAGCCGACAGTGTCACACCTGCAGGGTTGTGGAAGTTGGGGATTGTGTAGAGGAACTTAATGGTGCGGCCTGAAGCCTTCACTTCTGCGATTGCCTCACGCAGCTTCTGAGGAATGAGACCGTTCTCATCCATGAGTACGTGCACAACATCAGCCTGGTAGCTGCGGAAAACACCGATAGCACCCACATAGCTGGGTGCTTCGGCCAAAATCACGTCACCGGGATCAATGAAGAGCTTGGTAACCAAATCCAGAGCCTGCTGGCTACCGGTCGTCACGACAACGTCATCGACCGAGGCAGAAATACCTTCCAGGGCCATGATTTCCAGAATCTGCTCGCGCAGTGCAGGAACACCCTGGCCGGAGCCGTATTGCATAGCCATAGGGCCGTTTTCCTGCATGACCTTTTCCAGAGCACCGTTGACCAAAGACTCTGGAAGCGCGCGAACATAAGGCATGCCACCGGCAAGAGAAACTACTTCGGGACGAGAGGCCACGGCGAAAAGGGCGCGCACCTCTGAGGCGCTCAGCCCGGCAGAACGGCTGGCGTAGTGATTGAACCAGGGGTCAAGGTTGATTCCTTGACCAGTCTCGTTATTCTCGGCCACGTAAACAATCGTAGTTGGGATTTTTGGGGGTTAAATGCCGTTGGCCGCCCGAGTGCTTCGGACGGCCAACGAATGAAGCGTGATTAGCCGATGTAGTCGGCGAGGTCGTGCTCAAGCGCTGGCTTGGGCTTGGCACCGATGATGGTCTTGGTGACCTCACCGTTGACGAAAACCTTCATCGCGGGGATAGAGGTGATCTGGTAGGTCATCGCGGTCTGAGGGTTCTCATCCACATTGAGCTTGACGATTTCAAGCTTGTCACCGTGCTCGGCACGGATCTGGTCGAGGATGGGTCCAACAGCGCGGCAAGGACCGCACCATTCTGCCCAGAAGTCAACGAGAACGGGCTTGCCGCTCTTGAGGACGTCTGCGTCAAAGCTTGCGTCAGTTACTGCGGGTGCTGCAGACATGATTTCTCCTTGATTAGTTGGTTTCGGCCTGCGCGAGCAACTCGGCAGGAAGTGACTGGAGGTAGTGCTCTGCATCGAGTGCAGCAACAGTACCGCTCGCCGCTGCAGTAACTGCCTGGCGATAGGTGGGGTCAACTACGTCACCGGCAGCAAAAACACCGGTGAGGTTGGTCTTCGAGGTACGACCCTTGACGGCAACGGTGCCCTCGGGAGCGAGGTCTAGTTGTCCGTGGATGAGCTGAGTGCGAGGGTCATTACCAATGGCAATGAACAAGCCCTGAAGTTCCACGTCAGACTTTTCACCCGTAACGGTGTTCTTGATGGTCACACCGGTGAGTGCGTCAGCCCCGTTGAGTGAATCAACGGTTGAGTTCCACAAGAATTCGATCTTGGGGTTAGCCAAGGCGCGGTCCTGCATGATTTTGGAGGCACGAAGGGTCTCAGAGCGGTGAATGACGTAGACTTTGTCAGCAAAACGGGTGAGGAAGTTCGCTTCTTCCATGGCAGAGTCACCACCACCAACAATGGCGACGGTCTTCTGGCGGAAGAAGAAACCATCGCAGGTTGCACACCACGAAACACCGTGGCCTGAAAGACGGTCCTCATCGGGCAAACCAAGCTTGCGGTTGGCGGAACCGGTCGCGTAAATCACACTGAGGGCCTCGAAAGTCTGGCCACCGCCGGTCGTGACGCGCTTGATCTCGCCGGAAAGCTCAACGCTGGTGACGTCATCCATCAGGATTTCCGCCCCAAACTTTTCTGCCTGTTCCTGCATCTTCATCATGAGTTCAGGACCCATAATGCCTTCGGGGAAGCCAGGGAAGTTCTCCACCTCAGTGGTGTTCATTAGCTCACCACCCGCTTCGACAGAGGAGGCAATTACAAGAGGCTTGAAGTTGGCACGTGCAGCATAGATCGCAGCGGTGTAACCAGCTGGACCTGAACCAATGATGATGACTTGACGCACACAAACTCCAAGAAAGAAAACATGCCTGAGATACGGGCATTTGAGTAAACACAGTCTACTCGGCGGTTATTCCCGAAACTTGGAGATATGCCGAGCGCTCAGGGTGAATAACTGATGAATTTGTTACCAGGTCAGCTCACTAACTTTGTGCCGATACGTTGCGACGACGAACAGTGCGAATCACTCCGGCAGTAAGCAAACCAACAAATGCCACAGCAACTGCTCCGAGCCCCCACGTTTCCCAATCAGCGCGCACGTTTACCGGGATCGCAACCGCTTCACCAATGGGTACACCATAAACAGATTGCAGGCTCACCGTGAGCACAGAACTCCCGTTGCTTACTTGAGCCTGAACAGGGATTTGAGCTTTGGCTTGAGATTCTGGCTGGATGGTTATTTGCTCAGAACCGGACACAACGAGTCGAGCATTGTTGAGATCAGCATTGACAACGACGGTGACCGGTTGCAGTAGCGAGTTGTGGACCGAGATGGGTATGTTTGCTTGACCACCAACCATGTTGATGGTGCTACTGGTCACGACGGAAACTGAATTGAGAACCTTTTCGCTTTGACGCAGGGTCTCAGTCACTGCTGATTCCCAATCACTGTTTCCTAACCAGCCAACTGACAACACGGCAGCGAGCTCACGTGATGCGGGGTTGATAATGAGCTCGGGGTTCTCGGCAATGGTAGAGAAGGACATAACCGCACCTTGACGAGCAAAAAGACTGCTCACGACGGAAATACGTTGAGCAGATTCAGGCGAATCTACGATTTCTAGCGCGCCCTCCGCTGCAGAAACCCCACTAGAGAGGGTTCCCGAACTTACCCAGGCCTGCCCGGTCAGGGTGTCGAGGGCTTGACCTAGTTTTGTCAGTGCCGTGATGCTAAATGATTCACGAGGTAAGGCAGCAAAGGTGCGACCACCGGCAGCTTCGTCTTGAGCCGAAGCAGCAAGATAAGACGCCGCACGAGAGAGATCATTGCGCACCAGGGCATTGCTCAACCCGTCAGAGGTGACGATGCTCGGCAGCCCAGAGACAACACCACTAGAGAGGGTGCCGCCGGTTACATTTCCAGAGGAAAAGATTCCAGAAGTGATGCCACTAGCAGAGAAAATTCCCAGATCAGAAGCAATAACAGAGTTAGCTGCAGGCCACCCTACGTTTGCCAAGGTTGGCGTGAACAACTCGGTGGAAGCCGGCACTGGAGATGCTGGGGGTGTTGGTGTTGCGCTCGCGGTGTTAGTCGTCTCTGTCGTCAAGACATCTGAGAATCCAGGAGCCAGAAGCGACCCAGCACCAGCTTGTGCCTGTGCGGAAATGTCCGCATCTGCATAGGCGAGCAGGAAACTCTCGTTCGGTAAAGCCTTCAGCTGCTCGAGCCACGTCAGCGCGCTCTCTGGCGCTACTTTGCCGAGGAGCTCTATTGAGCGAAGAATTCGTGGATCAACGCCGATAGCAACGGGGCGACCCTTGGCAACGTCGAGCTGTCGGGTCAGGATTCCGCTAGGACCGGTTAACTCGACAAGTTCAGCCTTAGTGAGCAGACCTGAAGTGCTTGGAGGCGGAACAATGGGCAAAATTCCTGTGAATGCGGTGCGCTCAGGTGCAGTTCCTGTTGTCCAGACGAATGAAGAACGTGCCGAGGCTGTGCTTTCGTTATCAACTAGGTAGTCAACTGCAAGACCGCGCGCTCCCCAGATGCTGCCAAATCGTCCCAAGGCCAGGGGAAGTTCCACCCCAACACTGACAGACTTCCCGGCTGCCACTTCGGGTATGTCGACGGCGAAGAGGAATCTGCCGGGCTGAGTGTCGTTGTCCCCAGCAGCAAACCACGCATCAAGATCCGCAATAGAGGTGAGGGCAGGAGAATTCGCTGTGATGACAGCTTCACCTGCAGGTAGAGCCTTGCTCCCTGAGTTGCTGACAAGAACAGTTGCCCCGAGTGTGTCACCGGGGCCTGCACTCACCGCGGATGGCGTCAATGTGACAGACACATTCTCGTCAGCGAGTGCAGCGGGCGTAGATGCAGACCGAAAACCAGCAACGATCAGCACAACTACCGCTACTGCCGCAAAAAACGCCATCGAAACGCGTCGAATCGGCAGGGAAGGCATCCTGCCATTGTAGGCGTCGCAACCTGAGAACACCTTGATGCTCCCCGTAGAATGACGGGAAATGCACAGTGTCGCCTCCGCCATCGAATCGATTACTCAGTTGAGTAAGTCGCCCAGCGTCTCACGCTTGGCGGCAGCATTTGCCGATGCCGGATATGAACTGGCCCTCGTCGGTGGTCCTGTGCGCGATGCTTTCCTGGGACACGAGGTTCATGACCTCGACTTCACAACCAATGCGCTGCCTGATGACATCATTCGAGTTGTCACACCAATTGCAGAGGCTCACTGGGATATTGGCCGCGACTTTGGCACCATCGGTGCTCAGATCGCCGGCGAAAAAGTTGAAATCACCACTTATCGCGCTGATCAATATGACGGAAAGACCCGCAAGCCAGAGGTCGCCTTCGGCGAAAGCTTGGAAGAGGACCTCAGCAGACGCGACTTTCGAGTAAACGCGATGGCGGTTCGCCTGCCTGAGCTGGTGCTGGTGGACCCTTCTGGCGGTGTCGAAGATTTGATGGCCGGAATATTGCGGGCACCCAAATCCGCAGAGGTGTCTTTCACCGAAGATCCCCTGCGCATGATGCGGGCAGCGCGCTTCTCTTCCCAGTTGGGTTTCCAGCTGGATGAGGAAACCGAATGGGCAATGACCGAGTTTGCGTCCTCGATCGAGAACATCTCGGCCGAGCGCGTGAATGAAGAGTTGTGCAAGTTGCTTCTCACCGATAAGCCTCGTGCCGGGATTGAACTTCTCGTCCGCACCGGTATCGCCGCCATCGTGTTGCCAGAAATCCCCGCATTACGCCTCGAAGTGGATGAACACCACCACCACAAAGATGTCTATGAGCACAGCCTCACCGTGCTGGAACAGGCCATTGATTTAGAGAAGGAACGCCACCCCGGTGAACCGGGTGACCTGACGCTGCGCTTGGCCGCGCTCTTGCACGACATTGGCAAGCCTGCGACGAGGCAGTTGGAATCAGGCGGTGCGGTGAGCTTCCATCACCATGACCTAGTTGGAGCAAAGCTCTCGGTCAAACGCATGAAGGCTTTACGTTTCGATAAAGAAACCACGCAGAACGTGGCCCGCCTGATCGAACTCCACCTGCGCTTCTTTGGCTACTCCGACGCTGCCTGGAGTGACTCCGCTGTGCGCCGCTATGCCCGAGATGCCGGTGACCTTCTGGAAAGACTTCACATCCTCACTCGTGCTGATGTGACCACGCGTAACAAGCGCAAGGCTGATCGCCTCGCTTTTGCCTATGACGATTTGGAAAATCGAATCAAGGAACTTTCCGAAGCCGAGGAGATGGCGGCTATCCGCCCGGACCTCAATGGTGAAGAAATCATGGAAATCTTGGGAATTCCTGCCGGCCGTGAGGTGGGCCAGGCCTACAACTATCTGCTCAACGTTCGACTGGACGAGGGACCCATAGGCCCCGATCTGGCCAAGGAACGACTGCTTGCGTGGTGGGCAAACCGCTAGTTCATGCGGATGCGGGGCTTACCCGGATTGGCGTGAGGCCCCTTTGCGGTCTAGACTGGGGAAGTTGTCTGTGCGCCGGAAGTATCCGGCCTCCTCAGATGGCACATGCACAACCCTCCTGATACAGACCGTCTGTATCCGTTTTAGTCCGAAGGAGGTGGGTTAGTCATGCATCAGTACGAGTTGATGGTCATCCTCGATCCAGAGATCGATGA
>JBEBAV010000071.1:0-11946 GCA_041158725.1 Actinomycetota bacterium | reverse complement strand
AGGTCTTTGGAGACCACGGTGACGTTGAGACCGTCATTGGCGAGGTTCATGGCCACAGCAAGAATGCGGCTGTCGTTGTCTCCGAGCTGCAGTCCCGAAGGAAGCACTGCCTGGTTGGAGTGGTTGAGTTCAACACGGAGTGAACCTCCATCCCCGATGGGGATAGGGAAGTCGAGACGCTCATGCTTGATGCGCAGGTCGTCCAAAATGCGCAGGGCTTGACGCGCGAAGTAGCCAATCTCTGGGTCATGGCGTTTCTTCTCAAGCTCACTGATCACCACCACGGGGATGACCACCGCGTGCTCCGCGAAGCGGAACAGTGCCTGGGGGTCAGACAACAAAACCGAGGTATCTAAGACATAGACACGCTCGGTTGTAGATGAGGAAGTGGGCTTCTGGCGCTGACCGGATTGACCAGTCTTAGCGCCACTACGTTGTGGGCTCATGTGATGAAAGTACGACTGTGGTGACACACTTTTTGTGCGACACGCCCGATGTTCATCTAAGTGTCACTGAGAAGAAATAGTGAGGGCAGATCTAACCGCCGAAGCGACGCTCACGACGAGAATAGTCACGCATGGCACGCAAGAAATCGACCTCGCGGAGGTCAGGGTAAAGCGCCTCTACAAAGTAGAACTCAGAGTGGGCGCTCTGCCACAACATGAAGTCAGATAGACGCTGCTCACCTGAGGTGCGGATGACCAAATCTGGGTCTGGAAGTCCACCGGTGTAGAGGTGATCGCTGATCAACTCAGGGGTGAGCTTCTCTGCCAAATCATCGAGTGTGCCACCGTGACTTTGGTGTTCGGAGATGATGCTGCGCACAGCGTCGGCGATCTCTGCACGGCCGCCGTAACCAATAGCGAGGTTGACATGCAGTCCCGTGTTGTTTTTGGTGCGCTCTTCAGCATCAAGCAAAGTGGCAAGAAGATCCTGGGGGAGAACATCATCTTTGCCCACGTGATTGATCTTCCAATTGCGGAAATGGGAGAGACCTTCGGCCAGTTCGCCAATGATGTTGTACAGCTCACCGAGCTCACCCTTGTCGCGACCCGTGAGATTATCGGTCGAAAGTAGGTAAAGCGTGACCATACTGATGCCAATTTCATCGCACCAGACCAAGAACTCGGGAACCTTCTGAGCACCCGCACGGTGACCGTGTGAAGGGTTCTCTAAGAAACGCTCTCTGGCCCACCGTCGGTTTCCGTCGACAATCATTCCAATGTGGTGTGGAAGATTTTCTTTGTTGAGCCCCCGACGCAGACGCTTTTGGTACAGGCCGTAGAGCAGACCCGAGTTATTGGCGCGCGACATCACGCCCATGACTTTACCGAAAAGCCCGCCCCAACAGCAGGGGCTACGCCCAGCTGCGTCACATTCAACAGGCGTAGGCTCGGACTATGAGCTTGCCACTGATTGAAGATGTTGAGTCCTATCCCGTCGCCGAGGCAAAGCCAACGTGGCGCGGATGGATTCACACCGGCACGTTCCCGCTCGCTATTGCTGCGGGAATCGTGCTCATTGTGCTGGCTGATGGTCCGGCTGCAAAGTGGAGCTCTGCGGTTTTCATGACGACCTCCATGCTTCTGTTTGGCATTTCTGCGCTGTATCACCGCATCAACTGGAAACCCACGACCAAGGTGATGCTCAAGCGCTTTGATCACGCCAATATCTTCCTGCTCATTGCCGGTACTTACACGCCTCTCGCGGTGCTGGCCCTGCCGCCTAGCAAGGGTGTGCTGTTGTTGGTTCTGGTCTGGATTGGTGCCCTGTTGGGCATCGCGTTCCGAGTGTTCTGGGTGCATGCACCCCGCTGGTTATATGTCGCGCTCTACATCCTTCTGGGCTGGGCAGCCATGATGTACGTGGTCGATTTGTTCCAGGCCAATGCCGCCATGATGATTCTGGTTATTGTGGGTGGACTTGCCTACACCGCCGGTGCGGTGATTTATGGCATGAAGAAACCGAACCCCATTCCTGGAGTGTTCGGCTTCCATGAAATCTTTCACACGCTTACTGTTGTGGCGTTCATGTGCCACTGGACGGCAATCTTGCTGATTGCTCTCCACCCTGCCTATAACGCTTAGAGGTTGCGATCTGCCCAGATGACAATGGCGTCGTAGTGGTACTTTCCTAAGCCTTCAGCAATACCTTCATAGCTATCCCGATAGGGCGAAGGCATGATGTAGCTCAATGCAAGGTTCTTGTATGCCTCACGAGTGGGCTTCCAGAACTGGGAAGTGAATTCATAGTGTTGGCGAACTGCCTCTTGGACTGACTCAGCGTCAGCTGGCAGTCCTTCTCGCAGGCCGTTAACAAACTGTTGAGTAACCGCGTCGAAAGAGGCCGTGAACTGCTCGTTTTGTTCTTTCGAGTAGTTGTTGCTGTATTGCTCGGAATACATCCCGAACTGGTTGGACATTGACGTTACTTCTTAGAAGAGGGCTTTTCTGTTTCGGCCTGCTCTGCATCGAGCTTGGCCTGGATGTCTGCGCGCATGTTGACGCGACGCATACGACGAACCATGTCCACCAGCAGGAGCAAGGTTAACCCAGCAACGAGGATGGTGGCGAAGAAACCGACAGCACCAGGTGAGACCAACTGTGGGTCAATGGACTCTTCTGCGAATAGCACTGTTCCTCCGAGGGGTTTCTAGCTAATAGCCTTGATATAGAGCGTACTGCGCAATAGCTGAGAGTTTTCAGCACGTTCAGTCATGAAGGAGTCCCATGAGCACCGAGAACACCCTCGATGACCGCTATGGCCGATCAAGCAAGCCTCGTGGACCCCTTCGTCGCAACCTCAGCGTGATCATCCCCTCTGTTGTGATTATCGTGGGTCTGGTCATCTGGGCCGCCACGACAGATGTGCTCGGTTTTGGCCCTTCTGTCGAGACCCGTGACCTGGGATTCAAAGACTTAACTGAATCAAGTATCACCGTGGAATTCGAGCTAACGGCAACGCCTGGACACGAAGTTGCCTGCGCCATTCAAGCACAGAACACCTCATTCGCCATAGTGGGCTGGAAGGTGTTTATCTATCCCCCATCCGAGCAGCGCATTCGCGACATCACAGAGACCATCAAGACCAGCCAGCTGGCCACCACGGGTTTGGTTTACCAATGTTGGCTCACCTAGGCTGAAATGTATGGCTAGCGAAGAAATCAAAGAAACATGGCTCACCCAAGAGGCGTATGACCGTCTCAAGGGAGAACTCGACACCTTGTCGACGACAGGTCGTGAAGAGATTGCCAAGCGTATTGAAGCAGCCCGCGAAGAGGGTGACCTTAAGGAGAACGGTGGCTACCACGCTGCCAAGGATGAGCAGGGCAAGATTGAGGCTCGCATCCGCACACTGACCGCTCTGCTCAAGGACGTTAAGGTGGGGGAAGCTCCCGAAAGCCACGGCATCGTCGAGACCGGAACCGTGATCACTGCAGTGATTGCCGGCGAAGAATCCGTATTCCTTCTCGGTAACCGCGAGATCGCAGCTGGCACCGACTACACCGTCTACAGCGAGAGCAGCCCCATGGGTGCTGCCATCCTGGGCCTCAAGGTGGGCGAGAAGACTGTCTTCACTGCCCCTAACGGCAAGGACATTGCGGTAGAGATCAAGAACGTAGCCACCTTCACCGGCTAACAGAACTAAAGAAAAGAAGGCCTCTCTGTCAGGGAGGCCTTCTTTGTTTGTGTCCTAGATGTCGTCGCTGATGCGAACTTTGAAACCCTCATCACGCAGCGCCTTGACGACCTGCTTGCGGTGTTCCTTGCCACGGGTTTCGATGTGAAGTTCGAGCTCGACTTCACTGATCTGCAGGCCACGACCATGACGGGTGTGCAGTACCTCAACGACGTTGGCGTTCTGCTCAGACACGATCTCTGCGGTGCGAGCCAGCTGACCGGGACGGTCGGGAAGCATGACACGGAGTTTGAGGTAGCGCTCAGAGGCAGCAAGACCGTGACCCACGATGCGCTGAAGCAGAAGAGGATCGATGTTTCCACCAGACAAGATGGCAACGGTCTTGCCCGAGTTCTTGATCTTCTTCGCCATGATGGCGGCAACGCCGACAGCACCAGCTGGTTCGACAACGAGCTTTGCTCGCTCGAGCAGCATGACCAGTGCCCGTGCCGTGTCATCATCCGAGACGGTAACGACCTCGTCAACGGTGTCCTTGATGATCTCGAAATTCAGAGTTCCAGGACGAGCAACAGCAATACCGTCACAGATGGTGGGGTGAACCTCCACATTGACAGGCTCACCGGCGGTCAACGAGGGAGGATATGCCGCAGCGTTCTCTGCCTGCACACCGATGATGCGCACAGTGCGACCGAGTGCGGCAGCCTTCTGCTTTACCGCAGAGGCCACACCAGAGATTAGGCCGCCACCACCGATAGGAACAATGATGGTGTCCATATCAGGAACTTCGTCCAGGATTTCCAGGCCGAGAGTTCCTTGACCAGCAACGATGTGCTCGTGATCAAAAGGAGCGATAAAGATAGCGCCTGATTCGGCTGCGAATTCTTTGGCCGCCTTGAGAGACTCGTTGAAGATATTGCCGGTGAGAACGACCTCAGCACCATATTCACGGGTTGCTTCGAGCTTGGGCAGGGCGACACCGAGCGGCATGAAGATGGTTGCCTTGATGCCGAGTTCACGAGCTGCAAGAGCTACACCCTGGGCGTGGTTACCCGCGGAGGCTGCAATAACACCCTTTGCGCGCTCTTCGGGAGTAAGTTGCGAAAGGCGGTTATAGGCGCCACGAAGCTTGTAACTTCCGGTGCGCTGGAGGTTTTCGCATTTCAAGAAAACTTCTGAGCCGAGAACACTGGAGAGATACCGTGAGGTCTCCATCGGGGTGGACTGGGCAACCTTGGCCACCGTGGCACGCGCAGCTTCAAACTCAGCAAGAGTGGGGCCAGCGAGGTGCTTCGAGGTCATATCCAAATCTTAGAGCAGACCTGATGGTTAGAACTTGCCACCCATTTCATGAAGTCGCTCAATGCGGTCTTCGAGGGGTGGGTGGGTAGCAAACATGCGGTCAACAATGCCTGGCTTAACGGGATCAGCAATCCACATATGGGCCATGCTGGAACTCTGCTTTTGCAAAGGACGTCCATAGGCACCTAGCTTCTGAAGTGCACTTGCTAAAGCTTCAGGGTGGCGGGTTGTCAGAGCACCTGTGGCATCTGCCAAGTATTCACGCTGACGGGAAATTGCCAGTTGAACCATGGTTGCAACGAGTGGAGCAATGATCATGGCAGCCAAACCCAGCACCATCATGACCGGGTTTCCCCCTCCACCGTTGTCATCACGACGGGGCGCGAAGAAGGACATGCGCAGCAACATGTCTGACAGGAATCCCACTGCTACTACCAGCCCAAAAACAATCATCGAGACGCGAATGTCATAGTTGCGCACGTGGCCTAGTTCGTGAGCCATGACACCTTCGAGCTCCGCATCATCCATGAGGTCAAGTAACCCAGAGGTTGCCGCAACAGAGGCATGCTGGGGGTCACGGCCCGTGGCAAAAGCATTGGGAGCTTGATCGTTAATGATGTAAATCCTGGGCATGGGTGTTCCCGTGGCAATACAGAGGTTCTCCACGATGCGATACAGCCGGGGGTTATCAGACTTCTGAATCTCAATCGCACCGGACATAGACAGCGCTTGCGACCCGGCCAAGTAGTACTGGAACAGGGCATATCCAGCAGCAATAACAATGGTCATCACCGTGATGGTGATGTCGTTATAGATGTACCCGGCAAGCCATCCCAGCCCACCAATAATCAGCAAGAAGAACACCATGATGAACACGGTGTTGCGCTTATTTTTCGCGATGGCAGAATACATCGAGCTTGAGCTCTCTGTTCGAAACTAGAACTGGATGCGGGGAGGCTCAGCAATAGCTGCAGCGTCTGCAACGTCAAAGAAGTCGCGCTTGTCGAACTTCAGCTTGTTTGCCCACATGTTGTTCGGGAAGGTAAGGATCTTGGTGTTGAACTCGCGGACGCCACCGTTGTAGAAGCGACGTGCTGCCTGAATCTTGTCTTCGGTGTCGACGAGTTCGCCTTGCAGTTGGAGGAAGTTTTCGCTCGCGTGCAGCTGCGGGTAGGCCTCTGCCACGGCAAAGATGCTCTTCAGGGCAGCTTGCATGTGACCTTCAGCTTCTGCCGCTTCAACCGGGGTACTTGCCGAGAGTGTTTCCGCGCGCGCTTGGGTGACAGCTTCAAAAACACCCTTTTCGTGTGCGGCATACCCCTTCACCGTCTCAATCAGGTTAGGAATCAGGTCCGCTCGACGCTTGAGCTGAACAGTGATGTCACTCCATGCCTCATCTACGCGCACATTTAAGGTAACTAATGCGTTGTAGGTAGACCAGAGGTAGATACCAACAATGACGGCGAGTACGACAACGATGCCGAGAATGGGGAGCAAGAATTCCATGCCTCAATCGTACGACGAGAAAGCTGGATGTCTGCCGAGAGATTGGTGACAAATTTCTTGCCCGCGACCTTGCTTTGCTCTTACTAAGCTGGGGCAATGTCCTCTCCCCGTCAACGCCTGATTCACCCGGCTTGGATCGTTGCTGCAGTGGGTTTCTTGGCGCTGGTGGGAGCTGCCGGCTTCCGTTCTGCACCTGGCGTCATGATGGTTCCCCTCCAGGAAGAATTTGGCTGGGGCAGCACCACTATTTCGATTGCCATCGGAATCAATATCTTGCTCTTTGGCTTGACGGCCCCGTTCGCAGCTGCGCTGATGGCACGCTTTGGTCTGCGCAAAATCACCACAGGCGCACTGCTACTGATAGCCACGGGAAGTGCCCTCAGTATTTTTGTAACTGACCCACTGTTTCTGGTTCTGACATGGGGAATACTTATCGGCCTCGGTTCGGGTTCGATGGCACTCGTCTTCGCGGCAACGATCACCAACAACTGGTTCTACACCCGTAAAGGCCTTGTCTCCGGTGTTCTTTCTGCGGGAAGCGCTACAGGACAGCTCATCTTCCTTCCTGTCATGGCATCTCTGGTGGGAACAACTGGCTGGAGAGCCGCTTCGCTTGTCGTCGCAGGGGGAGCGCTTGCCGTAGTCCCGTTGGTATTGCTGTTCATGCGCAACTCCCCTGCCGATCTTGGTGTGCGCCGTTTCGGCGAAAGTGAAGCTGTAGCGAAAAAAGTAGCCGCCGAAGCGGCGAGCACTCCAAGCACTGGCAATCCTGCGAAATACGCTCTAACGGTGCTCCGCGATGCAGCACGCTCACGAACTTTTTGGGCACTTGCCATCGGCTTTGCTGTGTGTGGCGCCACAACAAACGGTTTGATCGGGGTGCACTTCATTCCTTCAGCCCACGACCATGGCATGCCCGAAACAACTGCGGCAGGACTCCTCGCCGCGGTAGGTGTATTCGACATTTTCGGGACCATTGCTTCGGGGTGGCTCACCGACCGGGTTAATCCTCGAATTCTCTTAGCTATTTATTACTTCGGTCGCGGTGTCTCGCTACTGCTGTTGCCTGTGCTGCTCTCCTCAACCATTCACCCAAGTTTGATAATTTTCATCGTGGTGTATGGCCTGGACTGGGTGGCTACCGTTCCTCCGACCATTGCAATTTGTAACGAGATGTTTGGCAGGAAGGGCCCCATTGTCTTCGGTTGGGTATTCGCTTCGCACCAAGTCGGCGCCTCGATTGCTGCGGTTGTTGCTGGTGTCATTCGCGATCAGACCGGGGAATACACCTATGCCTGGCTTGGAGCAGCCGCATTGTGTGCCGTAGCGGCATGGATTAGTTTTCGTATTCGCAAAGCCCCTGTTACTGCGTCATAAATTACTGAAACGACGGGTTTCTTTCAGCACCGCGAGAGGCATACACTTTTTTCAACCTATGAAGAGACGAATAGGCCAGAGACGACGGAGTCCCTCCCATGCCCCACTATCCCGACTTGGTTGATGCTGCTCGAGCGCAGCTCCAAGGACTTGTAGGTACCAGTACTCGTGGTGCGCAAGATCTACTCGATCGCTTTGATCGGTGGGGCGGTGATTTAGTCGAGGCTCTGGCAGAGATTTATCCCATCGAGTCAGCTCTTCCGCGACTCATCGACGTCATGGCGGCAGCGCATCTGCTCCGCGATGAAACACTGCAGCAGCGAGACCGCGAGCGCGTCCTGGAGCAAGACTGGTTCCAAAGCCAGGACACCATTGGCTATGTTGCCTATGCCGACCTTTTTGCTAAAAACCTCAAAGGGATTAACAAACGTATTCCATATTTAGAAGAGCTCGGCATAAGCTACCTCCACCTGCTTCCCATATTGAAGCCACGTCCAGGCGCTAATGACGGCGGCTACGCCGTGATGGACTACCGCGCCTTGCGCGATGATTTGGGCTCCATGAAGGAGCTTCGCTCCACCGCTGACAAGCTCCATGACTCAGGCATCTCCCTGACGCTGGACTTGGTACTCAATCACGTGGCTCAAGAGCACGAATGGGCGGAGAAAGCACGCGCAGGTGATGCTGTCTACCGCGACTACTTCTATGTTTATCCCGACCGCTCCATCCCAGATGAGTTTGAAAAGAGCTTGCTCGAGGTCTTCCCTGATTTTGCTCCCGGTAACTTCACTTGGGATGAAGACTTGAAGGGATGGGTCTGGACCACCTTCAACTCCTACCAATGGGATGTGAACTGGTCGAACCCTGCCGTGTTCTGTGAATACGCCGACATCATTGCCAACCTTGCCAACCACGGAGTGGATTGCATCCGCTTGGATGCTATTGCCTTCATGTGGAAGCGAATGGGCACCATCTGCCAAGGCGAACCCGAGGTTCACGTCATCACTCAGGCACTCCGTGCGTTCGCTCGCATCTTCTCCCCCGCCATGATTTTCAAGGCTGAAGCGATCGTGGGCCCTGCTCAGGTTGGTGCCTATTTTGGAGAAGGCACGCACGCAGGCAAGGTCTCTGACCTGGCGTATCACAACAGCCTGATGGTGCAGATATGGTCTGCCATTGCTGCCAAGGATGCCACTCTCATGGTCCACACCATGTCCCGTTTTACCGGACTCCCCAGCACCACAGCGTGGGGTGTCTACCTGCGCTGCCACGATGACATTGGGTGGGCTATTGATGACACCGATGCCCACGAGGTGGGACTCAACGGCCATGAACACCGCATGTTCTTGGCTGAATACTTTGAAGGATCCTTCTATGGCTCACTGGCTACGGGTGAACCCTTTATGCCAGACCCCGTCAGCGGCGAGCGTCGCACCTCGGGCACCGGCGCCAGCCTGGCCGGCATTGAGAAAGCCATCAAGCTCAAAGATGAGAAACTACTCAACCTCGCTATAGAGCGTTATCTCTGCGCCTACACAATGGTCTTTGGCTTCGGGGGAATCCCCCTGCTCTATATGGGTGACGAAATTGGCCTGCTCAATGACCACAGCTATCTCAAAGACGAAACAAAAGCTGAAGATAACCGCTGGCTGCACCGCCCCAAGATGAATTGGAAGGTGGCCGATGCTGCCGCTGCGGGAGAACTTGATGACAAACCTGCTGGCAGGATTTATCACCGCATGAAGCACGTCATTGAGGTGCGCAAGTCGTTACCCTCCCTGCATGCACGTGTTGCCACAGTCGTGCGCAAGGGAACAGGACAAGGAGTTGTCCTGTTTGACCGCGAGCACCCCGCTGGTCACCTCGTGCAGGTTTACAACCTTTCAGAGTCCACGCGCTGGCTGTCAGCTTCAGAACTGGGTGGCCTCAGCGGTAACCTCACAGACCACCTCACCGGTCACACTTTCGACATTGGTGAAGGTATGCCTCTCGCTCCTTACGAAATGCGCTGGTTTACTCAAGCCCGATAAAGCAATCTCTGTAAACAGAATTCATTAGTTGTTTCAGGTTTATAGCGATATGTTTCCCAACAGAGGGCAACCTATGTTCTCCACATTGGGGGACTTGTGTCCGAGTCAGAGAACAACAGCAAAGCTAGTGAAGTAGATCGACTCGAAGGGACAACTCGACGCACCCGCCGCTGGGTAGTTGTTGCGGTCATTCTTTCCATCGTGGCTATAGTCATCGCACTTCTACTGCGCGGGTGTGAATCTTCCACGCAGCCGTCCGCAGCTCCGACCTGTGCAATTACGACAGCTACCCCAGGAGCAGATGGTGCCACTGGCGCCATCGGTGCCGCTGGAATCACCGCCTATGAGCTGTGGATTCAGCTAGGCAACGAGGGGGATGAACAGGACTTCCTGGACTCACTCATTGGCGTAGGCGGAACCACCGGCTACATCGGCGAAACAGGACTGAGTGGTCCTCAAGGTGAAATCGGAACCTCAGGCGTCACGGGCAAGAGCGCTTATGAACTGTGGCTTGTCGCAGGAAACACCGGCACTAGCCAAGACTTCCTCAGCTCCCTTCTGGGCACGAGAGGTACGGCTGGGGCAATAGGGCTTTCTGCCTATGAGTTGTGGCTCGCACTCGGACATGTGGGCACTGAAACCGACTTCATCAACTCGTTGATTGGTATTCAGGGCATTGCTGGCATCGACGGCATCTGTCTCAACGGCACCAACGGCTCAAACGGCATCGACGGCGTGAATGGCCTCAGTGCCTACCAGGTCTGGGTTCTCAATAGCCATACTGGTGAAACTCAAGCCGCATTCCTCGCGTCTCTTGTGGGAGCAGTCGGCACTAACGGAACCAACGGAACTCAGGGGCTCACTGGAGCAGCAGGGCCTGCCGGTCCACAAGGCATTCAAGGCCCGGCTGGTCTGAGCGGCTTGGGCAGTTCTGCATCTTTCTTCAGCACACTGGATCAGGGGCCATCTGCCGCTGACACAATTCAGGCGCTGACTTTGAACCAGACGGATTGGCAGACGGGCATAGCCCTCGAGTCAGGCTCCCATCTGAAAATGTTGAACTCCGGTAAATACAACATCGCTTTCTCGATTCAGCTTCATCAGCTGAACTCTTCAGGGGTTGTCAACATATGGCTCGCAAAAAATGGTGTCGCAATGCCAGACACAAACACCAAGATGTCGATTACTGCCAACAACCCTTATTTCGTTGCAGCGTGGAACTTCTTCACTAACTCAAACGCCAACGACTACTACGAAATCATGTGGTCCTCTTCTGACAACCACACGGTTATCGAAAGCGAGCCAGCTGGAGTTCACCCCGCGATACCTTCGGTCATCATCACCGTGAACCAGGTTGGCTAATCCTTCGAGCCACGCTCCTGCTTTTCACAAGGAAATTGAAAGAGGACTGAGGTCCTGACCTACTTCGTATTGCTGTCCCATCAATGCTCGACCGGCTGCAGCTAGCTGTGTTGTTGCCGTCAGTAGAGAAGTCTCAAAACTCGGAATGAGGGTTGCAAAGACGTCTACCTGATCTGGCCCAAACACGCTCTGTGAGGTTGTGAGTAATTCTCCTGTTGAACCCACAATGACGACGAGCGGATCAAGAACTTCGATTCTCATGCCACCCCAGTGACCGGTGAGCAACACACTGCCGCGAAATTGCAGGGAACCTGAATGCTTTTCTGAGTTGTAATCAGAGGCAGAACTGTCAAAGGTGAAGCGAAATTCATCACCGTCGCGACTCGCGCCACCAGAGGTCTCGATGACGCCATCTTCCAAACGCTCAATATACGCAATCAAGCTCTCTTTGATACCCCATGTCAAAGTGGCAACTTCAGTCATGACACTCCTCTGTGTTTCACTGAACGTGGTACCCCCAGTGGGACTCGAACCCACACTGGATCGATTTTAAGTCGATTGCCTCTGCCGATTGGGCTATGGGGGCGTACCTTCTCAGGCTAGCAAAGCAACAGGGAGGCCGTGACGGCCTCCCTTTCGTTTGGGAAGTATTTACTTCTTAGCCGCAGGCTTCTTTGCAGGAGCCTTCTTCGCAGCAGGCTTAGCTGCTGGCTTGGAAGCAGGCTTCTTAGCA
>JBEBAV010000070.1:0-3226 GCA_041158725.1 Actinomycetota bacterium | reverse complement strand
GCGTGCAGGTTCTATTGCTAGCCACGCGCCCATCATGGCTGAGGTCATTGATGCCGCAAAGAAGGGCATGCCTGTTCTCGGAATTTGCAACGGTTTCCAGATGCTGGCAGAAGCTCGCCTCGTTCCCGGTGCTCACACTCGAAATGACTGCCAGACTTTCGTCCGTCGCGACCAGAAGCTGATCGTGGAGAACAACAACACGGCCTGGACGAAAGACTTCAAGCAGGGCGAAGAAATCATCATTCCGCTGAAGAACGCTGATGGTCGCTTCGTTGCTGACGCTGACACGATCAAGCGCATCGAAGACAATGGTCAGGTCACCTTCCGCTACGTCGACGTGAATCCCAATGGTTCACTCGACGACATTGCGGGCGTCTCTAACGAAGCCGGCAACGTTGTTGGCCTGATGCCTCACCCTGAGCACGCCGTTGAGCCTGGCTTTGGCCCTGACACTGCACTGGCTATGCGCTCGGGTCTGGATGGGCTGAAGTTCTTCACCTCTGTTATTCAGAGCACAATCCTTTCCAAGGCCTAAGCCTGTGAACGTAACCAGCACATCGACGCAGGCGGGGTTCACCCCCCGCAAGCTTTACTTTGTGTTGGCTATTGCCGAGGCCTGCACCTGGACCCTGCTCATCACGGGTCTTATTCTTCGTGCAACAACAGGTATTGACCAGGCCCTATTCACCACTATCGGTGGACTGCACGGTTTGGTGTTCATTAGCTATGGCGCAACGTCTATCCTGATTGCGTTTAACCAGCGTTGGGGTTTCTGGCTGGGACTGCTCGCGGTGATCACCGCGATCCTCCCTTACGCCACGATTCCTTTCGAACTGGTTCAGGCAAAGCGTGGGGCCCTCGAAGGCCCTTGGCGCACGCAGGCAACTGATGATCCACGGGATGCTAAAGCGCTTGACCGCCTGTTCCGCTGGTTCTTGGCTCGTCCCGTGCTACTGATCCTGGTCATTGTTCTGGCCATCATTGCTGTGTTTACAACTCTGCTCATCCTTGGCCCTCCCGGGGGACGCTAAGCAGATGAGCTCTCACACTTTCCGCACCACCCACATAGAAGGGACCGACGCGTGAGCACCCACGTCGCCGACACCGTAGAGAACGCTATTGCTACTCCAGACAAGGTTCAGCCTTACGGCGCCCTTGGTCTGAAGGATGACGAATACGCCAAGATCCGTGAGATCCTGGGCCGCCGCCCTACCTCCGGTGAGCTGGCGATGTATTCGGTGATGTGGAGTGAGCACTGCTCCTACAAGTCTTCCAAGATCTACCTTCGTCAGTTTGGCCAGAAGGTCAGCGAAAAGATGAAGGAAAAGCTCATGGTCGGCATGGGCGAGAACGCCGGTGTCGTGGACGTCGGCGAGGGCTGGGCTGTCACCTTCAAGGTGGAGAGCCACAACCACCCGAGCTACATCGAGCCTTTCCAGGGCGCTGCCACCGGTGTGGGTGGAATCGTCCGTGACATCATCTCGATGGGTGCACGTCCCGTTGCTGTGATGGACCAGCTGCGCTTTGGTGCCATTGACCACCCCGACACTCCTCGTGTTCTGCACGGTGTTGTCGGCGGTATTAGCTTCTATGGCAACTGCCTTGGTCTTCCCAACATAGGTGGCGAGACCTACTTCGACTCCTGCTACCAGGGCAACCCTCTGGTGAACGCCCTGTCTGTAGGTGTGCTGCGCCACGAAGACCTGCATCTTGCTAACGCCTCTGGTGTGGGAAACAAGATTGTTCTCTTCGGTGCTCGCACCGGTGGTGACGGAATCGGTGGTGCATCGATCCTCGCATCAGACTCATTCGACTCCACTGGCCCCACCAAGCGTCCTGCCGTTCAGGTGGGTGACCCCTTCGCTGAGAAGGTGCTCATCGAGTGCTGCCTCGAGCTCTACCGCGAAGGCCTGGTTGAAGGTATTCAAGACCTCGGTGCTGCCGGTATTTCTTGTGCAACCAGTGAGCTTGCCTCGAACGGTGACGGTGGTATGTTCGTCGAACTCGACAACGTTCTGCTGCGCGACCCCACCCTCACCGCTGAGGAAATTCTGATGTCGGAGAGCCAGGAGCGCATGATGGCTGTGGTCAAGCCAGAGCTGCTGGATCAGTTCATGGCTGTCGTGAACAAGTGGGATGTCGAAACCAGTGTTCTCGGTGAAGTCACCGACACCGGCCGACTCGTCATTCACCACGGTGGCGAAGAGATCGTGAACGTAGACCCTCGCACGGTCGCTATTGACGGTCCTGTCTATGAGCGTCCCGTTGCCTACCCCGCCTGGATTGATGCCCTGCAGGCAGATTCAGCTGACAAGCTGGCTCGCCCCACCACTGGTGCTGAACTCAAGGACCAGTTCTTGAAGCTTGTCGCCAGCCCTAACCTGGCAGACAAGTCCCTCATCACCACCCAGTATGACTACTTCGTGATGGGTAACACCGCACTGAGCTTCCCCGATGACGCAGGCATGATTCGTGTGGATGAAGAGTCCGGTCTTGGTTTCGCCATTGCCACCGACGCTAACGGTCGCTATTGCCAGCTTGACCCCTATCAGGGCGCTCGTTTGGCGCTGGCTGAGGCTTATCGCAACGTTGCCGTCTCTGGTGCTGTTCCTGCAGCGGTGACCGACTGCCTCAACTTCGGTTCACCTGAGAACCCCGAAGTGATGTGGCAGTTCAAGCAAGCTGTTGCCGGCTTGGCTGATGGCTGCTTGGAGCTTGAGATCCCCGTCACCGGTGGAAACGTTTCCTTCTACAACCAGACAGGTGACGCCCCCATCCACCCCACACCAGTTGTGGGCGTGCTCGGTGTCATTGATGACGTTGCTCGCCGTATTCCTTCCGCATGGCAGGACGAAGGCAACAACATCTACCTCCTCGGTTACACCCGCACCGAACTTGATGGTTCGGCATGGGCTGGCACCATACACAACCACCTCGGTGGTCTGCCTCCTGTTGTTGACCTCGGTCAAGAAAAGGAACTGGCTGACCTTCTCCAGGGTGCTGCGATTGAGAGTCTCGTTCTTTCAGCTCACGACCTCAGCGATGGTGGTCTGGGACAGGCACTGGCTGAGTCGGTTTCCCGCTTTGGTGTGGGTGCTCGTGTCTGGCTTGATGAAATCATCGAGCGTGATGGTGTGGACGCTGCAACGGCGTTGTTCTCTGAGTCCACAGGTCGTGTGATTGTCTCTGTTCCTCGTGAAGACGATGTGCGCTTCCTGGGACTGTG
>JBEBAV010000069.1:0-10598 GCA_041158725.1 Actinomycetota bacterium | reverse complement strand
CACACCGTGCTGACCCAGAGCGGGACCAACAGGAGGAGCTGGATTCGCGGCGCCGGCCTGGATCTGAAGCTTAATCAGACCTGTGACCTTCTTTTTCGGTGCCATTTCTTTTTCCTTTTTTAGAATTCGAACTCATCGGGGTTCCGATGAACTCTCCCGTGACATCAGGCGAACCTGATTCGCGGTAATCCCAACGACGAGCGCCGGGAAACTGTATTACTGCTTGGTGACCTGGTCGAAGCTGAGCTCGACGGGGGTCTCACGCTCGAACAGTGAAACCAGCACGGTGAGCTTGCCGCTCTCGGGCTTGATTTCGTTGATGGTTCCGGGCAGGCCAGCGAACGAGCCTTCCTTGATAACCACGGTCTCGCCGATTTCGAAGTCGATCTCTGCGATAGGAGTACGAGCAACGGCCTGACCACCCTTGGCCTGAACAGCCTTGGCGGTGGGAACATCCTTGACCTCAACCAGTGGCTTCAGCATGTTGAATGCTTCCTGGAAGCGCAGTGGAGTGGGGTTGTGAGCGTTGCCCACGAAGCCAGTCACACCGGGGGTGTGACGAACACATGACCAGCTGTCTTCGTTGAGGTCCATACGCACGAGTACATATCCGGGGATACGAACGCGGGTAACCATCTTGCGCTGACCGTTCTTGATCTCGACAACGTCTTCCATGGGAACTTCGATCTGGAAGATGAAGTCGCCCAGCTGCATCGAGGTGCGACGGTTCTCAATGTTGTGCTTGACCTTGCGCTCAAAGCCAGCGTAGGAGTGAATGACGTACCACTTACCGGGCAGGGTGCGAAGCTCTGCTTCGAAGGCTGCGTAGGGGTCGTCCGCAACTTCTTCTTCGTCCTCAGAAGCGACAATCGCAGCCTCGGCCTCTTCGATGGTGTCGACGTCGAGAGCGTCGGCGATTACTGCCTCTGCTTCTACGTCCACAACTTCAGCTGCGTCGGTCTCGGAGAGTGCATCCAGTGCGGCCTCGAGCAGCTGCTCGTCTTCGCGCGTCGATTCAGTCACGTTGTTCCTGTCTTATCTAGAAAATCGTTTACCGCTGGTTAGCCAGCAGTGGTGGCCACGGTGGGATCACCGAAGACGGCAACCACACCCCAACCGAAGATGTAGTCCATGCCGGAAACGAGAGCCATCATGATGACCACGAATACCAACACAACCAGCACGTAGTTGATGAGTTCCTTACGGGTAGGTGTGACGACCTTCTTCAGTTCGCCGATCACCTGTCGAATGAAAAGAGCAATGCGCGAGAAAGGATTGCGCTTTCCAGCACTCTCCTTCTTTGCACGAGCGACGATGTCCTCACCGGGTTCGTCGGCTACGTCTTGCGCCATTTCTTTTCCTTTCGATTTGCAGGGCGGACAGGACTCGAACCTGCAACCTGCGGTTTTGGAGACCGCTGCTCTACCAATTGAGCCACCACCCTTTGCTTCGCTCTACGTGACTGAATCAGGACTCAGTGACGTCTTCTGAAAGAAGGCGCGCGAAAGCATGGCATATTGCAACCACTTCGCACTAGCTTAGGTGAGAAAGTGCCTTCCTGTAAAGCTGAGCTGTGCGCCCTATAGTGGTTACCGTGCCTGAATTGAAGCGAATTTCTTCTCGTATTTCCGCCATTGCCGAATCGGCAACCCTCAAGGTTGATGCCAAGGCTAAGTCTCTGCAAGCTGCCGGTCGCCCCGTGATCAGCTACGCAGCCGGTGAGCCTGACTTCCCCACCCCTGCCCACATCGTGGATGCAGCGCTGGTAGCGGTCAAGGATCCCAAGAACCACCGCTACACCCCCGCCGCGGGTCTGCCCGAATTGCGCCAGGCCATTGCAGACAAGACCAAGCGCGACAGCGGCTGGGCTGTCGATGCCAGCCAGGTCATTGTGACCAACGGTGGCAAGCAGGCTGTGTACCAAGCTTTTGCAACCCTGGTTGATCCCGGTGACGAAGTTCTCGTCCCCACCCCCTACTGGACCACCTACCCCGAAGCCATTAAGCTAGCTGGCGGCGTGCAGGTGGATGTCTTTGCTGGCGCCGACCAGGGCTACAAGGTCACCGTGGAGCAGCTGGAAGCAGCGCGCACCGACAAGACCAAGATTCTTCTCTTCGTTTCTCCCTCCAACCCCACCGGCGCTGTGTACTCCCCTAAGGAGACCAAGGCCATTGGTGAATGGGCCGACAAGCACGGCCTGTGGGTCATCGCGGATGAGATCTACCAGAACCTCACCTACGACGGCATGAAAGCCATCTCCATCGTGGAAGCTGTTCCTGCCCTGCAGGATCGCACCATCCTGGTCAACGGTGTTGCTAAGACCTACGCCATGACCGGGTGGCGTCTGGGCTGGATGGTCGGCCCTGCCGATGCCATCAAGGCCGCTGCCAACCTCCAGTCACACCTGAGCTCGAACGTCTCCAACATTTCTCAGCGTGCAGCTCTCGCCGCACTGACCGGACCACAACAGCCTGTTACTGAGATGCGTGAAGCTTTCGATCGTCGTCGCAAGCTCATTGTGGAAGAGCTACGCAAGATTCCTGGCTTTGAAGTTCCCATGCCTGAGGGTGCGTTCTATGTCTACTGCGACGTGACCGGTCTGCTGAACAAGGAGTGGGATGGCGTCACACCCACCAACACCCTTGAGCTCGCTGACTTGATCTTGGACAAGGCAGAAGTTGCTGCCGTTCCTGGTGAAGCATTCGGCCCCAGTGGTTACCTGCGCTTTAGCTACGCTCTCGGAGATGCACAGCTGCTCGAAGGTGTTCAGCGCCTGCAGAAGCTCTTCGGCACGAAGTAGGACTTAGAGTCCCAATTCCGCCATTCTGGCCTGAATCAAGTCAGTAATGAGCGCGCCATCTACCTCCCAATCCACGGGGACTTTGAACAATCCCTTCGTGGTTTCATAAGGGGTTAGACGGTCAGCGAAGGTCGTCATAGCTGCTTCGCTCCAGGGCGCCAGCGAGAGGTGGTTCTTGGCCGCGGACATTCCAAAAACATATTTGCCGTCGATCTGGATCTGGGGAGTATTCCAGGCGAGCTTGACCGAAGAGGTGGGGAAGTTTGTTGCGATGACCTCGAGCACGCGGCGAAGAGTCTGAGCTTTGGTGTCGTCCAGGCTGGCAAAGTATTCGTCGAGGTTTTCAAACTTCGCCATAACTAGATCTCCACACCAATCAGATTGGGCTCGGGATACAAAATGATGCCGTAGTGGGATTGCACCATGGCCTGAACATAGGTGGCCAATCCCACAACCTCGGCTGCTGTCGCACCACCGCGGTTGGTGATGGCCAGGGTGTGCTTGGTGGAGATACCTGCTTTGGAACCGGGAATGAAATATCCCTTGGTCACACCCGCATGCTCAATCAACCAGGCAGCTGAAAGCTTGACCAAGTTGGGACCTGAGGTCGAGGCAAGCGGGGGAACTTCTGCGCCCAAAGGCAGCACGCGGTCCTGAGGAACGGACTGCACGGGGAAGCGAGGAGCATCGGCTGGCAAGTGCCGCGCAAAGTTCTCGGTCACGATGGGGTTCATAAAGAACGAACCCGCACTGGCGGTGTCGGGATCCGCAGGATCCAGCACCATGCCCTTGCTGGCACGCAGCTTCAGCACGCTCTCGCGCACCTCGGCGAGCGCAACCTGAGCACCCAGTTCAACACCGAGAGCAGTAGCAAGCTGAGGGAAGGCAATGGGTGCTGAAAGGTTGTCGCCATAGGAGGCCAGGCTCAGCTCAACCGTGAGCACCACACCTTCCTTGCCCTGCTTGAACACGGAGTCGCGATAGCCCAGAGCTAGCTCGGAGGCAGGAATCCAGGAGATTTCGTGGGTGTAGCGGTCGAGGAATTCCACCGCCGTGAGCACGGAGGAAAGTTCTTGGCCATAGGCACCAATGTTCTGGATAGGTGCGGCACCGGTTGATCCGGGAATACCAGAGAGTGCTTCTATGCCTGCTAGGCCTTGTTCCACGCTCCAAGCAACGAGGGCATCCCAGTTTTCTCCTGCAGCCACGCGAACAGTGCTGTGGTTGGGAGATTGTGAGATGTCTTGCTGGCGTTCAATACCTGTGGTGAGTACGTGGATGACGGTGCCATCGAAACCGTCGTCGGAGACGATGGTGTTCGAGCCACCACCAAGAATCAGCCAGGGCTCGTTCGAGTCCCAGGTGTCGAGGGCTACCTCGATGAGCTGTTCCCGGGTGGTGACTGTGATGAGTTCGCGCGCCGGACCGCCCACCTGCATGGTGGTCAGTGTCGACAGCGGAACTGAAGTCATGAGCTAGGCGAGGTTGACGCGGACCTGGGCTTTGCCCAGCACGGTCTCATCGTTGAACTTGGCGGTCAGGTCAATACGAGCCACCTGGGTCTCTTCCTCGAGAGCACCCACAGTTGCGGTCACGGTGACATCAGCACCGGTTGCGCCGTCAACCAGAACAGGGCGTGTGAAGCGCACCTGGTAATCCACGATGCGGGCAGGGTCGCCCACCCAGTTCGAGACTGGCTGAACAGCAAGACCCATAGTCAGCATGCCGTGGGCAAGAACACCGGGCAGTCCCACGGACTGCGCAATGTCATCACGGTAGTGAATGGGGTTGAAGTCTCCTGAAGCCCCGGCATAGCGCACCAGGTTGTCACGGGTGAGGTGGAAGGACTCTTCGGCGATGACGTCGCCCTTCGTCAGCGAGCCGAAAGCAACCATGATTAGTCCTCATCTCCTCGAACGACCAGAGTGGAAATGGCGGTCACCACGTGCTTGCCGTCAGCATCCACGATCTCAGAGTCCGCGGTGACCATGTTGTGACCACCGAGGCTCTTCACACTGGAAACGGTCAAGGTTGCAGTGAGCTCGTCACCGGCAACAATGGCGCGGGTGTAGGTGAAGCGCTGTTCGCCGTGCACCACTCGAGAAAAGTCGATACCGGCATCTGGCTCAGCGAGTAGCTGTGCCAGGGTTGCTTCCTGCACGACCACGGGGAAGGTGGCAGGGGCCACCAGGTCAGCGTGGCCGGCAGCACGGGCGGCATCCACGTCAAAGTTAACGGGGTTGGTGGCGAGCACCGCGCGAGAGAACTCGCGAATCTTCTCGCGTCCAACAAGATACGGGGCGGTCGGAGGGAATACACGACCTTGGAGTTCAGGATTAACAGCCACGCCACAATTCTAGGCGTGGCAGGTAATCCCTGCGGGGTTAAACACACGAACCTCAGACCGTCTTTGACCTGAGGTTCGTGAGTGCAGCTGAGCTGCGAAGTTACGTGATTACTGGCAGCTGTCGCACTGGAGCAGATCCATAGGATCTACGGGTACTGCGTAGCCACCAACGGTGTCGTTTGATTCGAATTCCATTTTTGCCTCCATAAAACTTGTCGAAACCCTTGCGGGTTTCTGCCGCACCCCTGCGGTGAGTTATCACTATATAACGTGAATCACACCCGTGTCATTCCACTACATCTAGTGTTTGTGAGTTTTTTTATAACTTTCTGTGAGTATGCCTAGAGAACCGCATATTTACGCCATTTCCGGCCCCAAAAAACTTTTTTCGCCAGGGAGTTTCGGCGTGTCGAGTAAGACCGATAGTGTGGTCTGAGCCTGCTGAAGGGCCCCAGTCGCACGACACTCGTCGTGGCGGGCATTCGGCGGATGAAACACAGAGTGGATGTCAGCGACATGACAACGCCCAACGGCAATCACATGCACACCGTCGATCTCGAGACCATGAAGTTGCGTGAGCAAGTATTCGAATATGCTCGCCGCCGCATGAACTACGACCCACCACCGCTGGATGGTCCGAAGACCATCTCGCAGCTGCGTGCTGAGGTTCCTGCCACCGTGACCGAGGAGGGCATGGGCGGCATCGAGGCACTGAGCCTGTTCGAGAACGTCCTGGCCGAGGCCACCATCTCGAACGACCACCCCAACTACCTCTCCTTCATTCCGTGTGCCCCTACCGAGGCGGCCACCCTGTTTGACCTCATCGTCTCCGCCTCGACCATTTACGGTGGATCGTGGATGGAGGGTGCTGGTGCGGTGTATGCCGAGAACCAGGTTCTGGAATGGCTGGCCAAAGAAGCGGGCATGCCCGAGGGTGCTGGTGGCGTTTTTGTGCAGGGTGGAACCCTGGGTAACCTTTCTGCTCTGGTAGCTGCCCGCCACACCGCCAAGGAGGCCCTCCTGGCGGCCGGAAAGCCACTACCTACTCGTTGGCGCTTCGCCTGCAGTTCGGAAGCCCACTCGTCACTGAAGGCTGCTGCGAGGGTGATGGACGTGGACATTGTCCCCGTCCCCGTCACCCCAGAGGGCCGCCTGACCGGTGAGGCACTCGAGAAGACTCTCGAAGGCGACTGGGACGGCATCTTTGCCGTCGTCGCCACCGGTGGAACTACCAACTTCGGCATCGTGGATGAGCTCGAAGAAGTTGGCAAGGTCACCAAGGCGCACGGCGTCTGGTTCCATGTGGACGGTGCCTACGGCATCGCTGCGATGCTGGCACCGAGCACTAAGCATCTCTTTGCCGGAGTGGCACTCGCTGACTCCTTTATTGTGGATCCCCACAAGTGGCTCTTTGCTCCCTTCGATGCCTGTGCACTGGTCTACCGTGACCCTGAGCTGGGCCGTGTGACTCACACCCAGCACGCCGAGTACCTCGACGCACTGGAAAACCCTGAAGAGTGGAACCCCAGCGACTACGCCTACAACCTCACGCGACGTCCCCGCGGATTACCTCTGTGGTTCTCCCTGGCCACCTACGGTGTTGCGGCGTATCGCAATGCCATCGAGCAGAACATTCAGTTGGCCTACAAAATCGCAGATGAGATTCGTCGCCGTCCCGATCTGGACCTGGTTCGTGACCCCCAGCTCTCGGTTGTGGTGTTCACCAAGAAGGGCTGGACGCTCGAGGACTACACCCGCTGGTCCAACAAGCTCCTGGCTGACGGCATTGGTTTCGTGGTTCCCAGTTCACACAAGGGCGAGCCCAACACCCGCTTCGCCATAGTGAACCCCAGAACTTCCTACGAATCTTTGGTCGAAATCCTCGACACGATGGTCTAACTAGGAATACGGTCATATCGTGACATCTCGCGAACTTCACATGCCTGCAGAGTGGGCTGAACATGAGCGCACGTGGATGGCATGGCCTTCTTCTGGATATACCCTCGGTGAAACCGAGGAATTAGCCAACGAAGCACGCCAATGCTGGTCGGAAGTGGCCAACACCATTGCGCGGTTTGAACCAGTAACTATCCTTGTTGACCCCAGCGCGGTCGACGAGGCCAAGAAGTGGCTCGACCCCCAAGTTGAGATTCTTGTTGCCGAGCTCGATGACGCCTGGATGCGTGACATTGGCCCCACCTTCGTGACAGACAGCGACGGCAAGCTTGCCGGCGTGAATTGGATCTTCAACGGCTGGGGTGGGCAGAGCTGGGCCAGCTGGGAGCACGACTCGCAGGCTGCCACCACGATTCTGGACTCCATTGGCGTTCGCCGAGTTGACTCGCCCATGACCAATGAGGGTGGGGGCATCCACGTCAATGGGTCCCGCACCGTCATGATCACCGAGACGGTGCAGCTTGATCCAGGACGTAACCCTGACTGGACGAAGGAACAGGTCGAAGCAGAACTGCAGCGCACCCTCGGCATCGATCACGTGATCTGGATGCCTCGGGGACTCACCCGTGACTATGACGAGTTCGGCACCCGCGGCCACATCGATATCGTGGCCTGCTTTGCCAACGAAGACACGGTGCTCTTCCACGACCAGAAGAACCAGGACCACCCCGACTACTGGATCAGCCAAGAAGTGCGCCGCGTGCTCAAGGCAGCCCGTGATGCTAACGGCAACAAGCTCAATGTTGTCTCCGTCCCTGCCCCAGAAACCCTGCAGGATGACGAAGGCTGGGTCGACTACAGCTACATCAACCACTACGTCTGCAACGGCGCAGTGATCTTGTGTGCTTTTGATGACGCAAATGACAAGAAGGCCAAGAAGGTCCTAGCCAAGGCATATCCCGGCCGCGAGATCGTACTGGTGGATGCCCGCCCACTCTTTGCACGTGGTGGTGGCATTCACTGCATTACACAGCAGCAGCCAAAGGTTTAGTTCTCCACAATCTCACATCACAGCTTGAAAGTGTCCGTAGTCGCTGGGATACTGAAATTACAAAGATTCGCTTCCCGAACTGCCTCCGTATGGTGTGCGTGCCGATATCGGCTAGGGGGCGAATCGCTTTTAACGGGGTGCGCCAAAAACCCAGATATCTGATCTGGGATCACGAATTCGCTTCCTCAACACAGCAAGGTATTGACCTGCATCTGATCCAGATAAATCGTGCGAACAGCGAATTGATCCAGCGACCATATCAGCAAGTTGAATAAGTTGATCTCGGTGGGAGTCAACAAAGCTCACCTTACGAATAATTCCCGCATCTTTAGATTTGACTTCTCGCCTGAAATAGGAAATTGCAGCTTTGCGATATTCCCTCCCACCTGATCCATCAATCCTGATTGAAGCATTCTGGATAGTCCCGCCGGAATTGCTCAGCACAGATTGAATTGCAAAGTTGTAAAACGATTTATGTTCGGTCCTGAGAAAGTCAGAGTAAATATCTTTTTTCGGTAAAACAATGGCTCGAATAAAAAAGTTGTGTGTTGCGATGCGCGAAAGAAATTTTATTTTGATGTCTGATCGAGTTTTTGTGGACTTAAATTCATGAGCAGAATGCCATCCCAGCTCGCTTCGAATCCGTCTTATTTCATCAGCTGCAAGCTCTGCTGAGTCGGCATCAGGAAAAACACAACAAGCAATGACTAAAGAATCTGAAGAGCCCTCTCCAAGCCGGAATCCGGCATCACCTGAGTCATCTATAAACACATACACAGCCAGGTATTACGAGTAGCCACTGACCGACTCGAAAGGAAAGCCGACTCTGTGGGTAACTCTGTAAATCCGAAAATCGATTTACTGCTGAACCCCTCAGTAGTTCTTTTCTGGAACCTCAAACGTTCCACCGTCAAGTTCCTCCGTAATGGGAATCTGGCAGCTCAAACGTGAGTTTTTTCGACGTTCACTCATGGTGCCATCGAGCATCTCGAGTTCGAACTCACCTGGTTCACCACATCGGGAAACAGTGTTCTCGTCCACATAGACGTGACAGGTTACACACGCCAATGCTCCACCACACAACCCAAACATGCCAGGTACGACGTTGCGCACGCCGGCATCCATCACGCTGTCGCCGAGACGACCGGAGACCTCATGCCGCTGCCCATCTGGAGAGATGAAGAAGAGCTGCGGCATAAAACTTAGATCGTGGTGGCGTCGATGACGAAGCGGAACTGAACATCACCGGCAACAACGCGGTCATAGGCCTCGTTGATGTAGTCGGCATTGATCAGTTCAACATCAGCAGTGATGTTGTGCGTGCCACAGAAGTCCAGCATTTCCTGGGTCTCCACCGTGCCACCAATTTGTGAGCCGGCAATAGAGCGGCGACGCATCATGAGCTTGGGCAGCGAGAAAGGCTGCGTCATGTCGTTGACCGCTCCCACGATGACATAGGTGCCATCGAGGGTGAGCAAGTCAAGATAGGGGTTCATGTCGTGGTCACCGGGCAGGGTGGAGATGATGAGGTCAAACTTCTGACGAGAGGCCTTCATGGCCTCCTTGTCAGAGGTGACTAACACCTCGTCAGCTCCCAGCGATGCTCCGAGAGCCACCTTTTCTGGACTTGAGGTGAGCGCCACAGTGTGAGCACCGAGGGCATGAGAGAACTTCACGGCCATGTGGCCGAGGCCACCAATACCGACAACACCGACGGTCTTGCCAGGGCCTGCGCCCCAGTGCTTCAGCGGTGAGTAGACGGTGATACCGGCACACAACAACGGTGCAACGCCAGCCAGGTCGAGACCTTCAGGAATGCGGTAGACAAAGTTCTCAGTGGTGACGATTTCCTGAGCGTAACCACCCTGGGTCACCTGACCAGGGAGCTGAGGTTCTGCTTCGCCATAGGTCAGGCGAGGGCCTACGGGACCGGTGCAGTAGTTCTCGTCGTTGTTGTGGCAGTTCTCACACTCACCACAGCTGTCCACAATCACACCGACACCCACGATGTCGCCAACCTTGTACTTGGTCACGGCAGAGCCGACCTCAAGAACGGTTCCCACAATCTCATGACCGGGAACGAGCGGGTAGGGGCGGTCGCCCCATTCACCGCGAACGGTGTGAATATCTGAGTGGCAAATACCCGAGTGCGTGATCGCGATGCGAACGTCAGTGTCTTCGGGTGTGCGACGGATGATGTCCATTGGAGCCATCTTGGCGCCTTCAGCGGCAGCCCCAATTGCGCGAACGGTAGTAGTCATTGCCTAACCTTTCGAAGTGTGCAGATCGTCCTGCATGAACTAGTGGTGAGTAAGACCCACTTGGTTACGGTATCCCATTACCTTAGAGCGCATACCCACCCCACAGACACCCACAAGATCTCCGCGCTTGTAATAACCGTAGATACAGTCGCCGCCAACTTCACCATCGAGGAGCTTGATTTCTTCTGCCTGGTCAATCAGGCCATATGCCAGCAGGCTGACATCGAACTGGTCACTCCAGAA
>JBEBAV010000068.1:0-10153 GCA_041158725.1 Actinomycetota bacterium | reverse complement strand
GCATCGACCCAGATCTCCGGTCTGCCCTTCTCCGGTCCTATCGGTGGTATCCGTATGGCCCTGATTGACGGCCAGTGGGTTGCATTCCCCAACGTTGAGCAGCTCAAGGACGCCGTCTTCGACCTCGTCGTTGCTGGTCGCATCGTTGTGGACAAGGATGGCAAGGAAGACGTCGCCATCATGATGGTCGAGGCAGAAGCTACCGAAGGTAGCTGGGACCTCATCAAGGCTGGTGGCATCAAGCCCGATGAGGCAATCGTGTCTCAGGGTCTTGAAGCATCTAAGCCTTTCCTTACCGCACTCATCAAGGCTCAGGAAGAGCTCGCACGTCAGTCGGCTAAGGAAGTTCAGGACTACCCCGTCTTCCTGCCTTACTCTGACGAACTCTACGCAGCAGTGAGCGACCTCGCTCTTGCTGATCTTGAGAAGGTGTACCTCATCGCTGACAAGATCGAGCTTCAGAACGCTGACGACGAGGTCAAGGCACGCGTCAAGGAAGCTATTGCAGCCAAGGTTGAAGCTGGCGAGCTCGAAGAGGTTGCTCTCAACCAGTTCGGTGCTGCATACAAGTCTGTAACCAAGAAGGTTGTTCGCGGACGTATCCTCACTGAGGGTGTTCGTATGGACGGTCGTGGCCTGCGCGATATTCGTGCACTCGATGCTGAAGTTCAGGTCATTCCTCGTGTTCACGGTTCCGCTATCTTCCAGCGTGGAGAGACCCAGATCATGGGAGTAACCACCTTGAACATGCTGAAGATGGAACAGCAAATCGACTCGCTGTCTCCCATCACGTCCAAGCGCTACATGCACCACTACAACTTCCCCCCCTATTCCACCGGTGAAACCGGTCGTGTGGGTACGCCTAAGCGCCGCGAAATCGGTCACGGCTTCCTGGCAGAGCGTGCACTCGTTCCCGTGCTTCCTGCACGTGAAGAGTTCCCTTACGCAATCCGTCAGGTTTCTGAGGCTCTGGGCTCCAACGGCTCGACCTCGATGGGTTCGGTCTGTGCATCGACTCTGTCGCTGCTCAACGCTGGTGTTCCACTGCGCGCTCCTGTTGCAGGTATCGCTATGGGTCTCGTCTCTGACGAGGTCAACGGTGAGACCCGTTACGCAGCCCTGACCGACATCCTCGGTGCAGAAGATGCTCTCGGCGACATGGACTTCAAGGTTGCTGGTACTTCTGACTTCATCACCGCGATTCAGCTCGACACCAAGCTCGATGGCATCCCTGCCTCCGTGCTCACCGGTGCGCTGACTCAGGCGAAGGAAGCGCGTACCGCAATCCTCGCCGTGATCAACGCTGCAATCGATGGTCCTGACGAGATGGCACCTACCGCTCCTCGCGTGATCAGCGTTCAGATTCCTGTCGACAAGATCGGTGAACTCATCGGTCCTAAGGGCAAGACGATTAACACCATCCAGGACGAGACTGGTGCAACCATCTCGATCGAGGATGACGGAACCGTCTACATCGGTGCAACCGATGGTCCTTCGGCTGAGGCAGCTCGCGCACAGGTTAACGCCATTGCGAACCCCACCAACCCTGAAGTTGGCGAGCAGTTCCTCGGTACCGTCGTCAAGCTCGCAACCTTCGGTGCGTTTGTCTCCTTGCTTCCTGGCAAGGACGGCCTGCTGCACATCTCTGAGGTGCGCAAGCTCGCTGGTGGCAAGCGTGTGGAGAACGTTGAAGACGTTCTCTCTGTTGGCCAGAAGGTTCTCGTCAAGATCACCAAGATCGATGACCGTGGCAAGCTTTCGCTTGAGCCCGTTCTCGAAGGTGAAGAGGGCGAAGCAGCCGCTGAAAGCGACGCTGAGTAAATTCACTCACACGAATACCCGTTCCACTTCGGTGGGGCGGGTATTCGTCTTTGTGGGGGACACTTTAAAGCCTGTCAGGGGGACATTTATTACACCTGTGTAAAGGTTTGGACTGTCGTAACATTGCCGTGACATTTCTGCTCTATCGTCAGTAACATGACCGGAGAATTTGGGGAATTCACTTCCGGGGCACAGCGCCCTGTTGAGGTTGACCTGCCTGCTCGCCGTATTGGTCAAACCGATATTGAGGTCTATCCCATTGCTCTCGGCGGAGCGGTTTTTGGTTGGACATTACCCAGCGGTCGATCAACAGATTTGTTGGACCGTTTTGTGGAACTTGGGGGCAATCTCGTAGACACCTCTGACTCCTACTCCTCAGGAATGTCTGAGCAGATTATTGGCAAGTGGATGCGCGAGCGCGGAAACCGCGACCAAGTTGTTGTCGCTACCAAGGTGGGCCGCCACCCAGAGTTCCCAGGTCTTTCCGCACAAAACATCATTGCTGCTGTTGATGCTTCTCTGGAGCGTCTCCAGTCTGATCACATTGATCTGCTCTATTTCCACGCGGAAGACCCTGATGTGTCTCTGGAAGAAAGCCTTTCTGCCGTGGAGACACTGATGCAGGCAGGCAAGGTTCGTGCTCTCGGTGCATCGAACTTCAGTGCAGATCGGCTGCTCGAAGCTCGCATTGCTGCAGGAAGTGGTTTGCCGCGCTTCGAAGCGGTTGCTTTGGAGTATTCGTTGCTGCGGCGTGACATTGTCGAAGGCAACATTGCCATGATGGCGATTGCTCAGCATATGTCGGTCATGCCCTACTTTGTCCTGGCGAACGGATTCTTGGGTCGTCACCGCAACATCAAGAGCTTCAACCCGAATGACACGCGTGCTCGTCGTGCTGCACAGCATGGTGGGCGTCATGGAACTCATGTTCTTCGTATTTTGGACAACATTGCTATGACTCAGGGTGTTGATATTTCCACCGTGGCTGTGGCCTGGGTCTTGGGGAGACCCGCTGTGGGAATACCAACCGCCGGCGTTGAATCTCTGCGTGAACTCGAAGCTCTCATGCACGCGCCACAGGTTCAACTCACTCGTCAGCAGCTGGCTGACCTTGACCGTGCGTCAGCTGAACATGGCCGAAACTGGCTGCCTGGACGCCAGCGATCATAAATTCTCCACGCCAGGTCAGTGGCGTGCCCTAGGCTTGAGCACCGTATGAATAACCCCATTGCTTTCCCGCTCGATCAACCCGAGCTTCAGTTCATCGCATCTGGTGATGCCCTCGTTCGACGCAGTGTCCTCCCGTCGGGTGTGCGCATCCTGACAGAGCGTGTTCCTGGTGCACGCAGCGTGACCTTGGGATATTGGGTTGCCGTGGGCTCTCGTGATGAGTTCCCTGCTGAGGCCGCGCACGATGGTCAGAGTGCACACCCTGCAAGTCTTGGTTCGACACACTTCCTTGAGCACTTACTGTTCAAGGGAACCCCCAGCCGGACGGCGCTTGATATTGCGATTGCGTTTGATTCTGTCGGTGGTGAGCACAACGCCGCTACTGCCAAGGAATACACCTGCTACTACGCCAAGATTCGTGACAGTGATTTGCCCATGGCCATCGATGTGATGAGTGACATGCTCACCTCGAGCCTGATTGATCCAGATGAGTTCGAGACAGAACGTGATGTCATTCTGGAAGAACTCGCCATGGCAGAAGATGACCCCTCCGATGTTGCGCAGGAGCGCTTCTTTGAGGGAGTCCTGGGTGATCACCCCCTAGGACGCCCGATTGGTGGAAGTCCTGAAACTATTAGTGCCGCCACGCGCGAAGCAGTTGTGGCGCACTACCGTGCCAACTATCGCCCCAATGATTTAGTCATTACTGCGGCAGGCTCGCTCGACCACGATGAACTCGTTACTCACGTTCAACGCACTCTTGCGAGTGCAGGGTGGGATTTGAGCATCGAGGCTGCTCCTGTTGACCGCCGTCCTCGCACACCAGCACTCATTACTCAGGGAAAAGCGCTCCAGGTGATTGAACGCCCCATTGAACAGGCCAACATCATGGTTGGTGTTCCTGGAATTGTTGCCACGGACGATCGTCGGGTTGTCCAAACGGTAATGAATGCCATCTTGGGTGGTGGAATGTCGTCACGTTTGTTCCAGGAAATTCGCGAAAAACGAGGCCTGGCCTACTCTGTGTTCTCCTTCGCGTCTTCCTATTCAGATGCCGGAGCTTTTGGTCTCTTTGCAGGAACATCTCCCAAGAAGGCCTCAGAAGTGGCAGAGCTGCTCGTGGCTGAATTCCACAAACTTGCTCAGCATGGGGTGAGTGCAGATGAGCTCAGACGTGCTCAAGGCCAGTTAGCTGGTGGTTCTGCGCTGGCTCTAGAAGACACTGACACGCGTATGTCACGCTTGGGCAAGTCCGAGATTTCCTCGGGCGAATTCATTGACTACGACGCCTCTTTGTCCTTACTCAAAGCTGTGACGACCGAGCGTATTCAAGATCTGGCTCAAGAACTTGCTGCAGGCAAGCTTTCTCTTGTTTCGGTCGGTCAAGCTGATGAGGCCGCGTTATCGCGTATTCTTTCCCGGGGGTAAATCATGGCACACAACATCATCTTGGTTCGTCACGGCGAACAACTCGACGCCGAGCATGGCGTCATTGACGGTCCACTCTCACCTCGTGGCATTGCCCAGGCAGAGGCCGTGGGACGTCGCTTGGCTGATGTTGAGTTCTCTCATGTGTGGCACTCACCACTCGAGCGTGCCTGGGAAACCGTGCGCGTGATGAGTGAGCAGATGCAGGGTGTGACAACTGAGCCCTCTGTGCTGTTGATGGACTGCATTCCTTCTGGCAAGAGTGAGGAAACACCTGCAGCATTTGACCCCTTCTTTGGTTCGGTCACCGACGCCGAAATTGAAGCTGGCTCCGCACAAATGGCTGACGCAGTTGCAGAGTTTCTCGCCCCCGGTCGTCAAGGCGAAACAGATTTGTTGGTGACCCACAACAATGTCATTTCGAGGTTTGTGCTGGAAGCTCTTGGTGCTCCGGCTTGGAAGTGGGTGACCCTGAACCAGGCCTACTGTGGCATCACGGTGTTGCAGCAACGTCCAGGCCGTCCCTGGGCACTTGTCTCTCACAATGATCTTGGGCACCTGCCAGTTGACCTGCGTTCGGGTATTCCTGACGCTTACACAATCTAGACTTGATTCGTGACTACATCCGTTGCTGTCGTTGGTGCCTCAGGAAAACTGGGTTCACTTGTCTGCCGTCTGATTAACGAATCAGAAGACTTCACTCTTGCTGCCCAGTTGGGCTCGCAAAGTGATCTTTCTGAGATGCTCGTGGCTGACATCGTTGTCGATGTTTCACTTCCCTCAATCAGCCGTAAGGTGCTTGAGTTTGCGGTGGAGAACGGCAAGTCCATCATGATTGGCACCTCTGGATGGTCAGCGGAGCGGATCAACCAGGTTGAGCCCCTCATCGAAGCACACCCTGAAGTGGGTGTGATCTTCATCTCGAACTTCTCCCTGGGTTCGGCTCTCTCTGCTCACCTGGCAACCTTGGCGGCTAAGCACTTTGATTCCATCGAGATCATCGAAGCGCACGGAATTCACAAGGTTGACTCACCTTCAGGAACTGCGGTCAGCACCGCAGAACGCATTTGCAAAGTACGGGATCAGGATGTTCAGGCTCCACATGCTGACCAGCGTGCTCGTGGGCAGCTGGTTGCAGGTATTCCTGTGCACTCGCTGCGCATGGAAGGCGTTGTTGCCAAGCAGGACGTAATCTTTGGCGGTAATGGTGAAACTGTGACCATTACCCACACCACGCTCTCTGACCGCTCTTATGAGGCGGGCATCATGGCTGCCATTCGTGCACTACCAGGGCTTTCGGGCAAGATCGTTGGTCTTGACCGCGTGATCAACCTCTAAGTCGTGTTCTGATGAGAGCAGTTCTGGGAGCTTTGCTCATGGCAGCGCTTCTGGCGCTGTATTTGTGGGCTGCTGCTTATCAAGGCGTAGTCATGATCTCGACGGGTGTTCCGGTGGCCATCGTGATGGGTGTTGCCCTCATTGTGTTGCCGGTTGTGGGTGCCTGGGCGCTGTGGCGAGAGATCGCTTTTGGAATCAATTCCACCAAGTTGGTCAACATCGTGGATTCTGAAGGCTCACTACCCGGAGAAGATCTTCCACACCGTCCTAGCGGTCGACCTATCCGTGAAGATGCCGACAAAGAATTTCCTATCTATGCAGCTGCTGTGGATCTGGAGCCCGAGAGTTGGCGGGCATGGTGTCGCCTAGGTCTCGCCTATGACGCTTCTGGAGACCGTAAGCGTGCACGAGCTGCCATTCGGACGGCAATTTCGCTCCACAAATCAAACCCGGCCTAGTTAGTCCCAGGGCAGTAACACTGCTGGAGCAATGGATTGCAACATGGCAATCGGGGAGAGATAATCCTTTCCGTGCCGAGCACCCATATGAAGACAGCTGCAGTGCGTGCTGGTGGAGACGATGCCAATGACATCACCTCGAAAGACACGTTCCCCTTTCGTGAGTGTGGAAGTGACTGGCTCGAAAGTGGACAGAAGCGTGCCATGGTCGAGAGAGATGAGATCCCGATCAACAACGGATCCGACGAAGTGCACCACGCCATCTGCTGGCGCGAGGACTTCTTGCCCGACCTCGGCGTCGAGGTCGATTCCTCGGTGACCTGAGCCATAGAACACATCTGGCGCTTGGTAGTCCCGTGAGATGGTGTGTGGACCACTCAGCGGCCACGACCAGCTCCCTGCCCTGAGGGCGTGTGCTGGTGAGCTCTTGATGCTCACTACTACTGCCACACTCAGCATGCTGGTGGCTAAGAGTCGGCTTAGTGCGTTTCGATTGAATCCCCACATGCCCCACATAATGTGGGGCATCTGTGATGGATGGGATTGATATTCATCGATGTGTGGACAGTCGTTGAGTTAGTGAACGGTGGAGGACTGCTTGGCATACTCGGCATAGAGTTCACGTTCGCGATTCTTCTTGGGGAAGAAGAAGAACGTAATGAACATTCCGATCAACATGACGAAGATGCCTGAAGCGTAGGCCCAGTTAGCGCCATCCAAGAAGGACTGTTTTGCTGCCTCGATGATGGCTTGGCTGTAGTCGGGGTATTTCGCGGCAAGGTCCTCGGCGCTGCCGAAAGACTTTTTCAACGTATCACTAATGCCCGAGGTGATCTGCGATTGGGTAGATGCGGGTGCCCCAGCAATGGCTTTCGAAACAGCTGTGGCATACCCGGCACCCAAAATGGCGCCCAACAGGGACTGCATGATGGAGCCACCCAGGTCACGTTGGAGGTCACCGGTTCCAGAAGCCATACCCACCTTGGTGACGGGAACTGAATCGGTGAGGGCGTGGCTGGCTGGTGTTCCTGCGAAGCCCACACCAGCACCGATGAGGACATAGCTCGTGATGACAAGTGCAATTGGGGTATGAATGTTCCAACCAAAGAGCATGACCAAGAATCCAGCCATGCAAACGATAAAGCCCACCAGCAAAGTGATGCGTGAACCATATTTCTCAATCATGCGACTGGAGAAGGGGGCCACAATCACCATGGCAAGAGCTGACGGAATGATCGCAAGGCCAGCCTGTAGGGTGTTGTAGCCCAGGACATTTTGTAAGAACTGCTGCCCCACAAACATGGCGCCCATCAGGGAGCCAAAGACAATGATTCCCGAAACAGCTGCCACCCAGAACGGGGGTCGCACGGCATAGGCCAGATCAAATAGTGGCTCTGTTGCACGTTTTTGGCGCCAGAAGAACAAGAAACCTGTCACGGCGGATGCGCCCAGCATGCCGATGGCAACTCCGAGCTGTCCATCGAGTGCGATGTAGTTGATGCCCAGTACGAGGGTTCCAATAAAGATTCCAGACAGTACACCACCTACGTGATCAACTTTGTCTGTTGTTTCATTCACGTGTGCTGGAACCAAACGCCAGACGAGGAAGATAGCCACCACGGCAAAGGGGACAGCAATCAAGAACGAGAATCCCCACGGCAAGACCATCAAGACAGCGCCGGCGAGAAGCGTGGAAGAAGCCGACATGGCCGCACCAATAGCCGACCACAAGGCAATGGCGCGGGTTCGGGCAGGGCCAGACCACAGCGCTGTGATCAAGGCCAAAGTAGTGGGGTATGCCATACCAGCAGCAAAACCACCGATCAGTCGAGACAGTGCAAGCATCTCCACGTTGGGAGAAAGAGCCGACATAAACGCTGCGGGAACACCAATAATCAAACCGGCCAACAGCATCAGCTTGCGGCCATAGCGGTCACCCAAAGCACCTAGGTAGAGCACTGTTGCGGCAAGACCTAGTGAGAAGCCAACGGCAACAACGTTCAGTCCAGCCTGAGAAGCGCCCAGGTCACGCCCAATGTCGGGCAAACCCACATTCGCCACGGCCAAGTTCATATTGGCAACACCGGCACCCAAGATGAGGGCGGTGAGAACCAAGCCTGCTCGCTTGGGTGCAGTACTTGGTGGAAGTGCGACTGATGCAGAAGATGCCATACCCCTATCTTGCCTGTTATGCTGGTCAAGCACTCCATTTATGGGGTGACTTCGCGTGCCCAACACGTATGACAAGACCCTTCGGTCGAGAAAGATTACTCAATCTCGCGGGAATTGCATCGGGCACTAGGGCGAGAACCAACCGGTCCTCGCGACAAAACCGCAAGCGGTGTGCGTTGTGCTGTGCACAAAACATGCCAAGAAAAGGAGATGGCCATGGCCGTCGTAACAATCCGCCAGCTGCTCGACAGCGGCGTTCACTTTGGTCACCAGACCCGCCGTTGGAACCCGAAAGTAAAGCGTTTCGTTCTCGCTGAGCGTTCCGGTATCCACATCATCGACCTCCAGCAGTCGCTGGCTCACATCGACAACGCATACGACTTCGTTAAGGAGACCGTTGCTCACGGTGGAACCATCCTCTTCGTTGGTACCAAGAAGCAGGCTCAGGAAGCAATCCTCGAGCAGGCAACCCGCGTAGGTCAGCCCTACGTCAACCAGCGTTGGCTCGGTGGCCTCCTGACCAACTTCAACACTGTTGGTCAGCGCCTCGCACGTATGAAGGAACTCGAAGAGCTCGACTTCGAAGACACCTCCAAGAGTGGCTTCACCAAGAAGGAACTCCTCATCAAGAAGCGTGAACTCGACAAGCTCCACAAGAGCCTCGGTGGTATCCGCAACCTGACCAAGACCCCTTCCGCTATCTGGGTTGTTGACACCAAGAAGGAGCACCTGGCTATCCAAGAGGCAAAGAAGCTTGGTATTCCCGTTATCGGTATCCTCGACACCAACTGTGACCCAGACGAGATGACTTACCCCATCCCTGGTAACGACGACGCAATCCGTTCCGTAGGTCTGCTGACCCGCGTTATCGCTGATGCAGTAGCTGAGGGCCTGATCCAGCGCCACCAGAAGCCTGCTGAGGGCGAAGCCGCAGAGCCACTGGCTGAGTGGGAGCGCGAACTCCTCGAAGCTAACGCTGAGGCAGTAGTTGTCGAAGCAGTTGCTGAAGCTGTTGCTGAAGAGGTAGTAGCCGAGGCTGCTGCTGAAGAGAAGAAGCCTGCTGCAAAGAAGGCTGCTGCTCCCAAGGCTGACGCTGCAGAAAAGAAGCCTGCCGCTAAGAAGCCTGCTGCCAAGAAGCCCGCAGCAGAATAATTTCCCACTTTCAATCCTTAATTAGGAGCTAGAACTATGGCATCTTTCAGCATGGAAGACCTCAAGACCCTGCGCGAGCGCCTCGGCACTGGCATGGTCGACACCAAGAACGCACTCACCGAAGCAAACGGTGACTTGGAGAAAGCAACCGAGATCCTGCGTCTCAAGGGAGCAAAGGGTAACGCCAAGCGTGCCGACCGCTCCACGAGCGAAGGCCTCGTTGCTGCAAAGGAAGAGAACGGCACCGCAACCCTGATCGAGCTCGCTTGCGAGACCGACTTCGTTGCTAAGGGCGACAAGTTCGTTGCCCTCGCAGCGAAGGTTCTCGACGCAGTTTCTGCAGCTGGCGCAACCTCGGTTGAGGCTGGCCTTGCAGCACCTGCAGGTTCGCAGACTGTTGCAGAGCTCATCTCTGACGAGGCTGCAATCCTCGGTGAGAAGATCGAGCTTCGTCGTCTCGCTGCTTTCAGCGGTGACAAGTTCTCCATCTACCTGCACCAGACCAGCCAGGACCTTCCTCCTCAGGTTGGTGTTGTTGTGGCATACGCCGGTGATGACGCAGAGACCGCTCGTGCAATTGCACAGCACATCTCCTTCGCTGACCCTGTGTACCT
>JBEBAV010000067.1:0-8311 GCA_041158725.1 Actinomycetota bacterium | reverse complement strand
TAGCCAACCTGATCACTCAGGCTGCTGGTGGTCTCTTACACCACCGTTTCATCCTTACCGCCGGCGAACCGGAGGCGGTTTACTTTCTGTTGCACTGTTCTCGCGGGTTACCCCGGGTGGGTGTTACCCACCGCCCTACTCTGTGGAGCCCGGACGTTCCTCGGTACTGGAGTAAACCCCTGTAACGCGACCGTCTTGCCGACCCATTCAAGTTAAGTCTAGGCGGGTGAAAGTAAAGTGACTACGCCTGGAAAGATTCGCGCAGATCCATAGACTTATTGGCTGCTGCGTCTGCCAGAGCATTCTGCAAGCGGGGAACCCATTCATAGGTAACCGCACGGTTGCCAATCACGTCCTTGGCTTTTGCCGCTAAAACAGCCATATCGGGGTGTTTTATCTTCCAGCGGCCAGACATTTGCTCCACCACGAGCTTGGAGTCCATACGCACGTGAACGAGTGCACCAGGGTCAATCTCGTAAGCCTTGATGAGGCCTGCGAGTAAACCGTTGTATTCGGCGACGTTGTTTGTAGCAATTCCCACATACACCCCCACCGAGGCAAGAACCTGCTGAGTTTCACCATCAATGACAACCGCACCACCGGCTGCGATTCCGGGGTTTCCGCGAGAGCCACCATCGGCCTCAATAATGAGCTGACGGGGCATTACAGTCCAGATTCGTTGGTGCGAACAAGAATGCAGGAGCTGTCAGGACAAATCACCACGTCATCTGGTGCTGCTGCGCGAACGGCATCGAGATCCGTCGAGGTCAGCTCCACTCCACTACCGCCTGAAATGCGTCGAGTGAGCAGTGCAGCACCGATGCCATAGCGGGCTCGCTGGCGTTCGTAAAGCTCAACCAGGTCTGCAGGAAGACTCGCGGCCAGTTCCTGTCGTGCAGCCTGTTCAGTAGCCAGTTCGGCATCAATCTCTGCTTCGCGGGCAGTTATAGCTGCAGCAAGCGCAGCGCGGCGTGCTTCAATCGCATCCCGCTCAACCAGCACATCTGCCACAGCAACTTCTGCATCTTCGACGCTTTGCATGACGACGAGTTCAATATCTTCGAGGTTGCTTTTGCGTGTTGCTAGAGAGGCAAGTTCAGCTTCAAGAGCCTGCAGATCCTTAGCGGAAGCTGCTCCTGCTTCACGCTCTTTGTCTTTAGCAATGCGCTCGTCAACGACGCGAACATCATCTTCGATGCGAGCCAATTCGATCTTGGCGTCCTCGAGAACACCCTGAGCCGCAATCAACGCTTGTGAAGAATCACGCAAGGAAGCAGTGACATCGGCTAGTTCAGCCTGCTCAGCTATGTTCTTGCGAGCATGAGTCAACTGAGTGATGTGGTTATCACGTTCTTGCAGGGTGAGCAGAGCGAGCTGATTCTCGGGGCGTGCTTTCACGTCACTTCTCTCGTTGAATTGTGGGTGGAACTAGTATCTCTACTGTACGACGAGGAAGTCCCACGGATCGGTGCGCAAGTCTGAAACTTCAACATCAATCTCGGGGAATTGTTTCTGCAGTTGCTGAGCAGCGACATCAAGCCACAGCCATTCAGAAGCCCAGTGAGAGACATCAATCAGTGCAGGGCCGCCGGAAACCAGAGCCTGTTCCCTGGCCTCCTGAGCTGGGTGGTGACGAAGATCAGAAGTGATGTAGACATCAGCGCCACGAACTACGTCAGTTGCAAGTAGTGAATCTCCCGCGCCGCCACACAGTGCAACGCGCGAGATTGACGCATTGAAATCTCCAGAAACCTTTACTCCCCCCGCAGTATTCGGAAGAAGGTCAGCTAGTTCACGCGCGAGCGCACCGAGTGTGGTGACTTCAGGGAGATTTCCCACGCGTCCAATACCCGTGCCAGGCGCCACGCCTGGCTCAATAGGTGCTGTTCCTGTGAGACCAAGTGATTGGGCAATAACATCTGAAACACCGTTTTCCACGACATCTGCATTGGTGTGAGCGGCAAGTAATGCCACGTTTCCACGAATGAGCTGGGCGATGAGACTCCCCTTGTAGAGTTCCTCATTCACGCTCGTCACACCACGCATCAATAACGGGTGGTGTGTGATGAGCACATCTGCTTCAACCTCAACAGCCTGTTCAACTGTTTCCGATACTGCATCCACTGCCAGCAGAATTCGTTTGACGGGAACATCGAGTGATCCTGAAACGAGCCCGGGGGCATCCCAACTTTCAGCGCCCGCTAGAGGCCAGAGCGTGTGGGCATACTCAACAACATCGCGAAGGTTCGTCACGAATCGAGCCTAGTCGTCTAACTTAACTCCGAATACGAGCTCATCAAAGCTCGGGCGTGGAGCGAAAGAGTTGACGGTGTGGGTTGAACGGAAGTGAGGAGTATCTTCCTCAGCTTCCTCAGCAGCCTCTGCTTGAACCACAACCTCGTCGACGCTGTCGTTGGATTCAAAGAGTTCTTCAACTGCTTGGACTTCTTCAACTTCAACTTCGGTTTCGGCAGGAGTGAAGTCCATCACAGCAGCAGGGATGGGATCAACCTGAATAGTTTCCTCAGCAGCTGGAGTGCTGTAAATCGCTTCACCAAACATCTGCGGAATGGGATCAGCACCTGCGGACGTTGCAATAGTGGTGGCAACAATTTCGCCGTCAATACTGATTTCAGAAAGCACACGTTCGGCAACAACGTGAGCGTCTTCAATGACAACCTCGGTAATGGTTTCTTCAACAACCGAGTGATTATCGTCGATGACCTCGTCAATCACCTTTTCTTCGATGATGATCTGGTCTTCGACCTCAACGACTTCAGTTACTTCTTCGTGGATATAAGCGATGGGCTGAGTGTGCTCCAACAAGCTTTCATCAACTGTGGGGACGAAGATTTCTTCTTCGACGACTTCCGCAGCCTGGACTACCGGAATGTCTGTCGTATCTTCCAGAAGAGCGCCAAAGAGTTCTTCAATACCGAGCTCTTTTTCAACGACAGATTCAACTTCTGACTGGTCCACAGGCGCAGGAGTGAATGCATCTGCCACTTCGGGGGCTACCGGTTGCGGAGCTGGAACAGGCTGCGATGAACGCATAGCTCGCATCTGCTCTTCCAGCAAACGAGCAAGTTCTTCATCCGAATGAGGCTGGAATGTTGATTCTGAATTGTCAGACATTGTTCACGCCTCCTTTGCCAAATGCGGGGAAAATCCCCTCAGAGCACACTACTTGAACACCAAACGTTAACCCAAAAGAGCTAGTCAGGGTGTCGACAACAAAAGAAAGAGCGCCGCATTTCTGCGACGCTCTCTCACACGAGTGGGCCCTACCGGGCTCGAACCGATGACATCCACGGTGTAAACGTGGCGCTCTACCAACTGAGCTAAAGGCCCGTGCTCGAAATATATTACAGGTTTTCTACGAGCTCTTTGTACGAAGCGAAGTCTCGTGGTTGTCCGGGCTCGGTGACGAACTGTCCAGCAAGGTTTCCATCTTTGTCGATCACAAAGGTTCCACGGTTTGCAAACCCCTTGTCTGCAAGGAATACGCCGTACTTGGAAGCAACCTCTCCGTGAGGCCACATGTCTGACAGGAGCGAGAAATCGTAGTTTTCTTTTTCTGCAAAAACTCGAAGAGTGGGGCTGGAGTCCACCGAAATGGCAAGCAGCTCAACACCGTTGGTCTTGAAGACAGAAATGTTGTCGCGCAGTTCACACAGCTCACCAGTGCAGATACCAGTGAATGCCAGTGGGTAGAACACAACGACGACGGGTTTCACGCCACGGAATTGCGAGAGGGAAACTTCTTCACCGAACTGGTTCTTGAGGGTGAAGTCTGGGGCAGGTGCACCTATTGTGAGGCTCATTTACTGGGCTCTTCCTTTTGTGGGATGACGACAGAACAATCCTAGATGTGTTGAGGGTTTATATACCTGAGTAATTACTCCAAGTACGGTCACCATCTGTAGAGTGTTACCTACGTCCTTGCTGTAACCCAGCCGGATTTTCCCTCCCCCAGCATGTACAGGCACGATCTGCCTGTGAGAAAGAGGTTGTTGTGACGGTTAACGACCAGGATCCTTACTCGGTCAGCAACTACGACGCCGATCCGCAAGAAACTGCGGAATGGAACGAATCACTTGATGGCGTCGTTGCGTCACAAGGCCACGAACGCGGTCGAGAGATTATGCTCTCCCTCCTCCGACGCTCCAAGGAACTGCACCTGGGTGTGCCCATGGTTCCCACAACCGACTACCTCAACACCATTGCTCCAGAGAACGAGCCCGCATTCCCCGGTGACGAAGAAACTGAACGTCGCTACCGTGCCTGGATTCGTTGGAACGCTGCCATGGTTGTGCACCGCGCACAACGCCCTGGTATTGGTGTGGGTGGACACATCTCCAGCTACGCTTCTTCTTCCTCTCTTTACGAAGTAGGTTTCAACCATTTCTTCCGCGGCCAGGACCACCCCGGTGGTGGCGACCAGATCTTTGTTCAGGGCCACGCATCTCCTGGTGTTTATGCCCGCGCCTTCCTTGAAGGTCGCCTGAACGAAAACCAGCTTGATGGCTTCCGTCAGGAAAAGTCTCACGCCGGTGGCGGACTGTCGTCCTACCCCCACCCACGTTTGATGCCTGACTTCTGGCAGTTCCCCACCGTGTCGATGGGTCTGGGTCCTATCAACGCGATCTACCAGGCACAGCTCAACCGTTATCTCACCAACCGCGGCATCAAGGATGCATCCGACCAGCAGGTCTGGGCCTTCTTGGGTGACGGCGAAATGGATGAGGTCGAATCGCGTGGACAGCTCCAGGTAGCTGCCAACGAAGGTCTCGACAACCTCAACTTCGTGATCAACTGCAACCTGCAGCGCCTTGACGGCCCTGTGCGAGGTAATGGCAAGATCATCCAGGAGCTCGAGAGCTTCTTCCGCGGTGCTGGCTGGAACGTGATCAAGGTGATCTGGGGCCGTGAATGGGATTCACTCCTGGCCAATGACCACGATGGTGCACTCCGCACCCTCATGAACGTCACTCCCGATGGTGACTTCCAGACCTACAAGACTGAAGACGGCGCCTTCGTGCGTGAAAACTTCTTCGCCCGTGACCCTCGTGCTCTCAAGCTCGTTGAGCACATGAGTGACGATGACGTGTGGAAACTCAAGCGCGGTGGCCACGACTACAACAAGGTCTACGCCGCATTCAAGGCTGCTTCTGAACACAAGGGTCAGCCCACCGTCATCCTGGCTCACACCATCAAGGGTTACGGTCTGGGTAAGCACTTTGAGGGCCGCAACGCGACCCACCAGATGAAGAAGATGAAGCTTGATGACCTCAAGCTCATGCGTGACTTCCTCAAAATCCCCATCACCGATGCGGTTCTGGAAGAAAACCCCTACATGCCTCCGTACTACAAGCCTGAGGAAAACGATCCTCGTCTGCAGTACATGCACGAACGTCGCCGTGAACTCGGTGGATACGTTCCTGAGCGTCGCACCAAGTACACCGAGATTGCTCTTCCCGAAAAGAAGACCTACGACATCGCGGCCAAGGGCTCCGGCGTGCAAGAGGTTGCCACCACCATGGGCTTCGTTCGTCTACTCAAGGACCTCATCCGCGACAAGGAATTTGGTCCACGTATTGTGCCCATCATCCCCGATGAGGCTCGCACATTCGGTATGGACACTTTCTTCCCCAACGCGAAGATCTACAACCCCAACGGTCAGCACTACATGTCCGTGGACCGCGATCTTCTCCTGGCATACAAGGAAGACCCCACAGGAACCATCATTCACGTGGGTATTAACGAGGCTGGTGCTTTGGCAGCATTCACCGCGGTGGGTAGCTCCTACTCCACCCAAGGTGAAATCCTCATCCCGATTTATGTCTTCTACTCGATGTTCGGTTTCCAGCGCACCGGTGACGCCCTGTGGCTCGCCGGTGACCAGATGGTTCGAGGATTCGTTATTGGTGCAACCGCTGGTCGCACCACACTGACCGGTGAAGGTCTCCAGCACGCGGATGGCCACTCGCCCATCCTCGCTGCAACTAACCCTGCAGTGGTGACCTATGACCCTGCCTACACCTACGAAATCGGACACATCATGCGTGATGGTCTGCAGCGTATGTATGGCGGAACTCACCCCGACCCCAACGTGATGTACTACCTCACTGTTTACAACGAGCCCATCGTTCAGCCAGCTGAGCCTGAGAACCTCGACGTTGACGGTGTTCTGCGCGGTATTTACAAGCTGCAGCACAATGACATGCCTGGCGTCAAGTCACAGATTTTGGCTTCTGGTGTCTCTGTTCCTTGGGCTCTCGAAGCTCAAAAGCTTCTCGCGGAAGATTGGGGCGTTTCAGCTGATGTCTGGTCAGTCACGTCATGGAGCGAACTACGCCGTGACGGTGTAGCAGCGGACCACTTCAACATGATGAACCCTGATGCTCCTGCACAGGTTCCATACGTCACCGAGAAGCTCTCTGGTGCCGAGGGTCCGTTCGTGGCAGTCACCGACTACAACCACATGGTTCCTGACATGATCCGCCCCTACGTTCCCGGTGACTACGCCACCTTGGGTGCTGACGGTTTCGGATTCAGTGACACCCGCGCTGCTGCTCGTCGCTTCTTTACCATCGATGGTCCATCCATCGTGGTGCGTACGCTCGAGCAGCTGGCTAAGCAGGGCAAGGTCGATCGTGGACTGGTTCGCCAAGCCATTGAGAAATACCGCCTGTTTGACGTCACTGCAGGAACCACTGGATCTGCCGGCGGCGAAAGCTAACCAACGCGGATGGCCGCTGAACGAACCAAGGCGGAAACGCTGACCTGGTTGCGCACCATTTCTGGTGAGCTTTCCACGTTGACAGTGAAGCGCTTGGAGGACACACTCCCCTGGTATCGCGACATGCCTCCGGGGCGTCGCTCTGCTGTGGGATTGGTTGCCCAGGCAGGTATTACCTCGTTCATTTCGTGGTTCGACGACCCCACTACAACTCCGTGGATTGCCTCGGACGTCTTCGGAGGTGCTCCTCGTGAGCTCTTGCGTTCCGTCACCCTGCAACAAACCTTGCAGCTCATTCGTTGCACGGTTGAGGTGGTGGAAGAGCGCATCAAGGGCCACGGAGAAGAACTCCGTGAAGCGATCCTGCTGTACTCTCGCGAGATCGCATTTGCCGCAGCGGATGTTTATGCCCGCGCTGCAGAGGCGCGAGGATTGTGGGATGCCCGCCTTGAAGCGCTCGTTGTCGACAGTATTCTCTCCGGCGAATACGATGACGAGCTTCCTAGCCGTATCGCAGCGCTGGGGTGGCAAGGTCGTGGTGAGGTTTGTGTCGTCGTAGGACGTGCTCCTCGTCAGCTAGAAGTAGACCGCCTGCGCCGCACTGCCCGTCATCTCCACGCAGACATTTTGATCGGCGTTCAAGGAAACCGCTTGGTTGTCGTGATTGGCCGCGCAGAACCTCTCGAAGACGAGGTGGAAAACTCCACCATGAGCTTCATGGAGATCACGAAGAGAATAGAAGAAGACTTCGGTGAAGGTCACCTTGTGGTCGGCCCTGAAGTTCCTTCGCTAGTAGATGCGGTCACGAGTGCCCGTGCGGCACTTGCTGGCTACTCGGTTGCCAGCGCGTGGCGCGGTGCAACCAGACCTATCGCCGCGGATGATCTTCTGCCCGAGCGTGCACTTGCCGGTGATCCACTTGCACGAGCAACGCTCATTGAACGCATCTACCTACCGTTGAGTGACCAGTCTTCTGAGCTGCTCACCACTCTGCAGAGCTACCTCGATAACGGCCGCAGCCTCGAGGCTACGGCCAGAGATTTGTTCGTACACCCCAACACTGTGCGTTACCGCCTCAAGCGCGTGACGGACGTTATTGGCTGGGATGCGACAGGTCCTCGCGAAGCCATGATTCTGCAGTGTGCCTTGATTTTGGGTTCGATCAAGGAACCCATCAAGAAAGCTCGCAAACCACTTCGTCAGAGCGCTTCCGAGTAAGAGTTTTTCCGCAATAACTCGCGAAAATGTAGAGACTCCACAACGATTCTCGCGATAGTGTGTCGATGAGTGCACAGCACTCGCAGTCAACGATTGGAAGACTTAACACGTGATTGTTGTCGTCTGCCCTGGACAGGGCTCACAGACCCCCGGATTCCTCGAACCCTGGATTGAAGACCAAGGCTCCAAGGCTCTCCTCGAAACTCTTTCCGCAGCTGCCGGGGTTGACTTGGTCAAGCACGGCACAGTCAGCGATGCAGAGACTATTCGTGACACTGCCATTGCGCAGCCCCTCATTGTTGCTGCCGGCATCTTGACACTGGACGCCCTGGCAGAGACCGATCACCTCTC
>JBEBAV010000066.1:0-7687 GCA_041158725.1 Actinomycetota bacterium | reverse complement strand
CGATTACGGCTCGACAACGCGAGGCCATCTGGCTCGCGAATAGTGTCAAGGATCTCTAACTGAATCGGGAGCTTCAGTCTCTGAATCAAATCCCGCACTAAGAAGACTTGCTGGGCGTCCTTCTGGCCGAAGACGGCAACATCGGGCTTCACAATGTCGAACAGTCTGGCCACCACGGTGAGTACTCCATCGAAGTGGCCAGGTCTACTTGCACCCTCAAAGGTGTCCCCGACGGGGCCTGCTTCTTGTGCTGGGACGGCAGCTCCGCCGACCCGCTCCGGATACACCTCATCCACATCCGGGGCAAAGACATAGTCTGCTCTGTCTGCCAAGGCAGCCACATCGTCGTTGAGTGTGCGGGGGTAGCGGTCAAAATCTTCACCCGCACCAAACTGCAATGGGTTCACAAAGATTGACACCACAACAACGTCGGCGAGCTCCCGCGCACGTGCCACGAGAGCTAAGTGGCCTGCGTGCAAAGCACCCATCGTGGGCACCAGTGCCAAAGTCTTCCCTTCAGTGCTCAGGCGCTGACGAAGTTCCGTCATCTCGGCGACGGTGTGAAGAACCACAGGAGTAGACATGTCTAGTCGTCAAGTCCTGTGAAACCTAGACGCGAGGCGTCACCTGCTTGACCCAATGCATTATCCACGGCAGAGCGAATCAACGGAGCCACGATCCGGCCAGGGTTTTCGATACCGATCTCCCCCAACAAGTTGGTGGCCTGATCCACAATCGCTGCAGAGAACTGGGACGCCGTCGCAATGGCCTCTGCATACTGTGGGCGCTGAGCCTCAGAGATGACCACGGGTTCTCCACCCATTTCCACGGCAAGCGCCTGACCTATCGGAAGGACAGGGGTGGGAGCAGTGACCGCGATGTAGCAATCTGCCAAACGAGCAATATCCATGCTGGTTCCGGTGAAGGACATGGCAGGGTGCAAGGCAAGTGGAATCACTCCCGCCAACACGGCCGGCTGAAGCACGTCCACACCAAAGGCAGCGGAAGTGTGCAGCACGATCTGTCCTGGTTGCCACACCCCCGCAACAGCGAGGCCGTTAACCAAGTCAGGGAGTTCCTCATCAGGAACAGCAATGAGAACCAACTCACTGAGCTCCACAATCCGAGGCACTTCCATCACGGGAACCTCGGGAAGAATGGCGTGTGCTCGTTCTTTGCTCTCTTCAGAGATCGCAGAGATACCCACCAAAGCGTGGCCTGCCCCTGCTAGAGCAGCACCCAAGATCGGGCCAACTTTGCCCGCGCCAATAATGCCAATACCGAGACGGCCATCACGCTGCTGGTTCACCGGCCACCTCCTTGTCCGACTTGTCCATGTCCTCAGGAGGAAGGGTGCACAACCATTCAGCAATCAAACCAGCAGCAATGAGTAAACCGGCAGAAATCAGTTGGGCAATGATGTTGGTCAGCATTGCTCCATTGGGCGCAATAGGGCGCCCCAACAGATAGACCAATACTCCAGCGCCCAGACCGAACAGAAGCGAACCTGCGAAACTGCTCGCTTTCGACAATGCCAGCACGCGAGCTGCATAGAACGCATCAATGGGCTCTTTGCGTTTACCGGTGACCGTTCGGCGGATGGGAACAGCCAACAGAACAACGGCTACGGCAACTACAAACAGAGTGAAAGCCAAGGTGATGGGTGGCACATAAATAAAGCCACCACGAGATTGCACGATCAGTTCGAGCAAATACGCAGCAACAGCTCCGATGAGGAACAGACCAATCAGGGGTGCTGGGCTTGTGCGTTTCATACGGTCACCTCATAGCGACGAAGCTCATGAGTGAGCTTGTCAGCCAAGGCGGCTATAGGCCCGTGGGGTTCAACTACGACGCCGGGCTGGACATCATTCCAGGGCACCACGACAAAGGAGCGTTCGAATGCGCGAGGGTGAGGAATGGTGAGGTTCTCGGTTTCCATCAGCACGCCGTCCATCCAGATGATGTCGAGATCGAGGGTGCGATCACCCCAGCGTTCGTGACGTTCGCGTCCGTGGTCTTGCTCAATTCCCGCCAGCTCGGACAGTAATGCCTCGGGTGGAAGGTCGGTGCTAATCAGCGCAACAGCGTTGAGATATTCCGGAGCATCGAGGTCGACGCCCTCTGGCTTCACGGCTGCGGATTCATAGAGGGGAGAAAGCTTAAGGAGGACCGTTCCACCCACATCAGCAACCTCATTGGCTGCCTGCTTTATGGTTGCTGCCCGGTCCCCCAGGTTGGAACCGAAAGCGATGATGGCATTGCGACGTGGGGCATCCATTAGCGGCTTCGCTCAATCGTGACAGCGACATCAGCGAATTCAACGCTGATGGGTGCCTGTGGTTTGTGAACCGTGACTTCGACCCGTTGCACAGGTGAGTGAGCCAAGACAACCTGCGCTACTCGCTCAGCCACGGTTTCGATGAGGTCAACCGGATCATTCGCGACAACGGCTACGACTTCTTCTGCCAGCTCACCGTAGTGAACTGTGTTGGTGAGGTCATCACTCAGTGAAGCTGGAGAGAGATCAAGCCAGGCTGTGACATCTACAACGAAGAGCTGACCGTTGGTCCGCTCGAAATCAAACACCCCGTGGTTGGCCTGAACACGCAGACCCGTCAAAGTAATGCGGTCGTTACTCACGGGCACCCTTGTTCCACGACTCGAGTACTCGAAGTGCGCCTGCAGTTCGGGCAACATCGTGCACGCGCACAGCCCACACCCCGGCCTGTGCAGCGAGCACGCTCACCGCAACACTGGCAGAGTCCCGGTCTTCGACCGTGGCATCTTCAGGCAGGAGTGAAGCGAGGAAACGCTTACGTGATGCACCAATAAGGAGCGGAAATCCAAGAGCCTTGAGTTCATCGAGGCGACCGAGCATTTGCCAATTGTGCTCAGAGTTCTTGGCAAAGCCTAGGCCTGGATCCAGAATCAGCTTCTCAGGTTTCATTCCTTCGGCAAGCAGGGCATCTACTCGTTCCCCGAGTTCCCGGGTGATGTCTGTCGGTGCGTCTTTATAGAGAGCACGGTTGTCCATGTCGACTGAGTGTCCGCGCCAGTGGCTAGCGATGTAGGTCGCATCTGATTGGGCCACAACCTTGGGCATGAAGAAGTCAGCCAGACCGCCGGAGACATCGTTCACATATTGAGCACCGCGCTCAATGGCAAGCAGAGCTGTCGCTGCATTCATGGTGTCAATACTGACCACCGCACCTGCTCGAACGAGAGAACCAATGACGGGCAGAACTCGGAGCTGTTCTTCTTCTACAGAAACCCGTTGCGCACCCGGGCGGGTGGATTCACCACCAATATCGATGATGTCTGCACCCTGCTCCATCATGGCGATGCCGTGCTTGACCGCGGAATCCGTGTCTAAGTACTTGCCCCCGTCACTAAACGAATCAACAGTGACGTTGAGAATGCCCATGATCTTGGTGCTGTGCTCAGTCATGAGAACCCACTCCAGAGGAAGCCCCAATAAGTGTCATGATTTCCGCACGAGCAGCGGGCTCGGTGAGCTCACCCCGTGAAGCAATGGTGACTGTTCGGGAATGGGTCTGCTCAACTCCACGAGCGGCAACGCACTGATGACGAGCTTCGACAACCACAAGCACGCCGCGAGGATCAAGACCGTGAACGAGGGCATCTGCGATTTGCTCAGTCAAGCTTTCCTGCATCTGGGGGCGGGCAGCGAGGGTGTTCACAACGCGTGGCAACTTACCCAACCCCACAACTCGATCACCGGGGAGATAGGCCACGTGGGCAACCCCCAAGAAGGGAAGCAGGTGGTGTTCACACATCGACCTCACAGTGATGTCGGTCACGACGACCGCATCACTGAGTTGGTCGATGGGAACACTCTCACGCAAATGCTCGAGTGGATCTTGCCCCACTCCAGCAAAGAACTCAGAGTATGCCTCAGCTACACGTTCCGGGGTCGACGAGAAGCTTGCCTTCGTCGGATCTTCACCAATGGCGTGAAGAAGCTCGACGACGGCCGCCTCAATTCGAGCCCGGTCGATAGCCATAGTTATGCCTTAGAGGCTGGCTTCTTGGCAGCAGGCTTAGCTGCAGACTTAGCTGGGGCTTTGGGAGCAGCGGGCTTCTTGGCTACTGGCTTCTTCACTGCAGGCTTAGCGTCCGCTTTCTTGGCTGGAACCTTGACGGGAGGAAGCTTGGAGACGGGACGCTCATTGCTGGAGAGCCACTGCTTACGCAGAGGAAGCTTCTTCACATCCTTGAAGATTTCAGCCAACTGGTTGTGGTCGAGAGTTTCCTTCTCGAGCAACTCGGTGGCCAGACGGTCCAGAACCTTGCGGTTGGCGTTGAGCACCTTCCACGCTTCGGTGTGAGCGTTGTCGATGAGGGCGCGGATTTCCTTATCCACGTGCTCGGCCATTTGCTCGGAGTAGTCGCGCTGGTGACCCATGTCACGACCAAGGAACATCTCACCCGATGCTGCGCCGAGCTTGACCGAACCAACAGTGGAGCTCATGCCGTATTCGGTGACCATCTTGCGGGCAATATTGGTTGCCTTCTCGATGTCGTTCGATGCGCCGGTGGTGGGGTCGTGGAAGACGATCTCCTCAGCGACGCGTCCACCCATGGCGTAGGTGAGCTGGTCAAGCAGCTCATTGCGGGTAACCGAGTACTTATCTTCGAGTGGAAGCACCATGGTGTAACCAAGGGCACGTCCTCGAGGCAGGATGGTGACCTTGGTCACAGGGTCAGAGAAGTTCATTGCTGCTGCAGCAAGTGCGTGACCACCTTCGTGATACGCAGTGATGAGTTTTTCCTGATCCTTCATGACGCGGCTGCGACGCTGTGGTCCAGCAATCACACGGTCAATGGATTCGTCCAGTGCGCGGTTGTCGATCAGCTGAGCGTTAGAGCGCGCAGTCAACAATGCTGCTTCGTTGAGAACGTTAGCCAGATCAGCACCGGTGAAACCGGGGGTCTTGCGGGCCACAACTTCGAGGTCGACGTTCGAGGCCATGGGCTTACCCTTGGCGTGAACTTCGAGAATCTTCTTGCGGCCTTCCATGTCTGGAGCATCAACACCGATCTGGCGGTCGAAACGACCTGGGCGCAGCAGGGCGGGGTCCAGAATGTCGGGACGGTTGGTGGCAGCAATGAGGATGACGTTGGTCTTGACGTCAAAGCCGTCCATCTCCACCAGCATCTGGTTGAGGGTCTGCTCACGTTCGTCGTGGCCACCACCCATACCGGCACCACGGTGACGACCAACAGCATCGATTTCGTCGATGAAGATGATGGCGGGGGCATTCTGCTTCGCCTGCTCGAACAGGTCACGAACACGGCTCGCACCCACACCGACAAACATTTCGACAAAGTCAGAACCTGAGATGGAGTAGAAGGGGACGCCTGCTTCACCGGCAACAGCACGGGCGAGCAAGGTCTTACCGGTTCCGGGAGGGCCATAGAGAAGTACACCGCGAGGAATACGAGCACCTACAGCCAAGAAGCGCGCAGGCTCCTTAAGGAAGTCCACAATTTCGGAAAGTTCTTCCACGGCCTCGTTGGAGCCAGCAACGTCAGCGAAGGTGACGGTCGGGGTTTCCTTGGTGACGAGCTTGGCCTTGGACTTACCAAACTGCATGACACCACGGCCACCACCCTGCATGGAGGAGAGCATGAACCAGAAGAAGGCACCGATCAAGAGCACGGGCAGGAAGATTCCCAGCATGCTGAGGAACCAGTTCTCCTTGGGCACTTCATCGTTGAAGCCATCAGTGAGCTTGGAGGAGTTGACTGCGTCAACGACCTGAACACCGCGGGGAGCGACATAGAAGAACTGCACATCCGTGCCGTATTTCTCATCAGCTTCTTTGAGCTTGAGGTCGACGCGTTGCTCAATGTCAACGATGGTTGCGCTGGCAACCTTGTTGTCTTTGAGGAAGGTCAAGCCGTCATCTGTGCTGACGGCTTGGTAGCCAGTCATGGAGATGAGGGATGAGCCCACCCAGACAGCAATCACCGCAACGATGATGTAGAGCAGGGGACCGCGCAGAAGGTTCTTCAATTTCATGGTCTTCTCAGGGTATCGGGAGAAGGGCTCTGCCCGCTTGGTGTTTGCCGAGGGCGGAATGGGAATTACCCCACAGGTTTACGCGTGTGGGTCTTCCCCGCCATAGACGTGGGGAGCCAAAACAGCAAGACCGCGCACGTTGCGGTAGTCCTCGTTGTAGTCGAGGCCGTAACCAATAACGAATGCGGGTGGGATGTCGTAACCCACGTACTTCACGTCGACGGGTTCCTTAATCGCTTCAGGCTTGCGGAACATGGCCACAACTTCGATGGAGGCGGGGCCGCGAGACTCAAGGTTTCCAATGAGCCAGTTCAAAGTCAGACCCGAGTCGATGATGTCCTCCACGATGAGCACGTGACGGCCAGCAATTTCTGCGTCCAAGTCCTTCACGATACGAACAACACCGGAAGACTTTGTGCTCGAACCGTAGGAGGACACAGCCATGAAGTCGATGTGTGCGTGGAACTTTAACTCGCGAACCAAGTCGCTGAGCACCATCACAGCACCCTTGAGCACGGCAATGATGAGGACATCTTTGCCCTCGTAGTCGCGCTCAATTTCACGAGCAAGCTCGGCCAAACGGCCCTGAATCTGCTCTTCCGAGAAGAGAACTTCGGTGATGTCGGATTCGACGTCGCGCAACTCCATGCGTGCGTTCCTTTGGGCTGGTGAGGCTAGGCCTCGGTGGGTGTGGACTTTGATGTGGTCAGAACGAGCTGAGCACCTTGTCGCTCAACTCTAATACCGGGAACGTGGACTTCACCTTGTCCATGCCAGTCGGTGATTAACCGGGCAATGGAGTTGGTGTGAACGGCGCTCAAACTGGAACCGAAAACCTCAAGCGCGGCTTTGCGAATCACGCGTCCCAGAATGGCCTGGGGGACTCTCTCGAGTTCTGCCACCTCCAGCGTTGCCCGGGTTGGGCCAGAGCCTTCCCCCAGGAGTGGGGTGAAAACGGTCGGCATCATGTCAGCGGTCAACGCGTCAAGAACAGCTGAATCTTGTTTGAGCTGTTCTGCCGTGCGCGCCAAGGCTTCAGCAACTCCTGGACCGAGCTGCTGCTCGAGCAAGGGCATGATTTCAGTACGAATGCGAACGCGGGTGTAGCTGGAGTCTAGGTTGTGGGGATCGTTCCAAGCAGTCAATCCTTGGTCCTCACAGGCGGCAACTGTCTGGGAACGGCGAATCCCTAATAGCGGCCTGCGGTAGATGCCATTGATCTGGCTCATGCCTGCCAGGCTGGTTGCCCCCGAACCTCGGGTAAGCCCCAAGAGCACTGTCTCGGCTTGGTCGTCCAGGGTGTGACCCAGCAACACGGCAACTGCACCTAACTCGGTGGCCACACTCTGCATTGCTGCATAGCGCGCGTTACGGGCGTCAGCTTCCGGACCAGAAGCTGATTCAACTTTCACTCTGCGGATAATCACCGGGTCGAGTCCAAGAGCCCTAGCCTGCTCGGCAGCTACCTGGGCGACCTGATCAGAGCCCTTTTGTAAACCATGATCCACAATGACAGTCCCCGCCAGGAGTCCGGCACGTGGTGCTTCAAACGCTAAACCAGCGGCCAGGGCCAGAGAATCTGGCCCACCGCTGAGGGCAACCAGAACAACAGCGTCAGAACTGAGGTCTGCCAGGTTT
>JBEBAV010000065.1:0-23811 GCA_041158725.1 Actinomycetota bacterium | reverse complement strand
TACACAACCCAGGCCTACCTGCAGTCTTTGCAGTCAGCTTTGGATGCCGCTGGCTTCACGGGCTAACAATCATGACTGTGCACACGTTCGAGGCCATGGGAACCATGGTCAGTATTCGCATTGCGGATGCAGACTCGAACGTGAGTGCCGTGCTCGAGGACATCCAACAGGAGTTTTCTCGACTGAACCAAACATTCAGTCTCTATCTGGAGGACTCTGAGATCTCTCAGATTGCTCGAGGTGAACTGGCCTTGTCAGACTCCAGCGAAGAAATGCGTGAAGAGTATGCACGAGCTCTTGACTGGAGAGAAAAGACAGATGGCGCCTTCACTCCCCACCGCCCCGATGGGGTTATTGATCTCTCGGGAACAATCAAAGCTGTGGCGATCGACGCAGCAGCTACGCTGCTGCGAGGAGCCGGCTTTGACAACTTCTCCGTGAACGTCGGTGGTGATCTCACCACTTCTGGCAATCAGTCGTCAGAGGAAACGGGATGGATCACCGGTATTGTGGACCCCCTTGATCGCAGCACGATGCTTGCCGCCCTCCGCTTGAATGCTGACTTCCCTGCGATGGCAACCTCAGGTTCCGCAGAGCGTGGAGAGCACATCTGGCTGCGCCCAGAGACCACGCAAGACTTCGTTCAGGCCACGGTGATTGCTCACGACATCATTACCGCTGACGTGCTGGCAACGGCCATCATTGCTGGTGGCCAAACAACCCTGGACCAGGTCACACAGAACTTTGCTGTGGCTGTAATGACCGTGGCGCAAGATGGAGCTTTACAAGCAAATTCGAGGTTCCAAGAGCTCGTAGCGCATTGAGAATTGTGATCACATCGATCACTTCCTGAAAACCTGCACCCACCACAGCAGGTATCAACCCGAAGGTGGCGAGCACCATCAAGAACAGGCTCAATGAGATGCCGATCCAGATGCTCTGCAGAGCAATGCGAATGCTCTGCTGACCAATCTCGATAGCTCGAGCAATCCGATGCAGATCGTCTTTCATAATGACGACATCTGCTGATTCACTCGCCGCAGTTGATCCCCGGGCCCCCATGGCTACACCCACATCTGCAGCAGCCAGGACCGGCGCATCGTTGACACCATCGCCCACCATCATCACGGGTCGATCTGTCACGGCCTCTACCGCGCGGACCTTATCCAACGGCAGGCATTCTGCCTGCACGTTCGTCACGCCCAATTCCTTCGCCACATGCTCAGCGGTGACTTTGCCGTCACCGGTGAGCATGAGGGTGTGACGAATACCTAGAGCCGCAAGCCACTTCAAGGTTTCTGGAGCATCTAAACGCAGTTCATCTCGCAACAGCAGGGCCCCGGCAAACTTCCCATCAATCGCCACATACACAGCAAGCTCACCGGCAGCAATCTCGACCCGAGCAGTACTGGGGTCTTGTTCAGCGATGAAACTGTATTTACCCACGACGACCTGCTTACCCTCGATCACGGCGGTCAGCCCTGCAGCTGTGGTCTCTGTGACATCAGTGCATGGGGCAATGGTGAGACCACGCTGTTGGGCACCGACAACAATCGAGTGAGCGAGGGTGTGTGAGGAGTACTGCTCAGCTATTGCGGCAAGACGAATAAGTTCGTTTTCCTCCACACCGGGAGCAGTGACGACCTTGCTCAACACTGGCTGTCCGTGGGTCAGTGTTCCTGTTTTATCGAAGGCCACGGTCTTGATGCGGGCAAGCTTTTCAAGAGTGCCACCGTTTTTCACAATGATGCCGTGCCGGGCAGCGCGGCTCATGCCGGCAATAAATGCAACGGGTGCAGCGATAATCAGTGGGCATGGGGTCGCCACAACCAGCACCTCGGCGAAGTGGGTGGGGTTGCCACTGATAATCCATGCTGTGACTGCAAGCACGTAAGCAACGATGGTGAAAGGCACCGCATAGCGATCTGCCAAGCGGATAAATGGTGCCTTGCTTTCTGAGGCTTCCTTCACCAGCTCAACAATGCGCTGATACTGACTGTCCTCGGCGCGGGCAGTGACTTCCATGCGGAACACTGCTGAACCATTAACAGAGCCACTAATCACGGCATCTCCAGCTGTGCGCTCAACCGGGATGCTTTCACCGGTCAGCGAAGACTCATCGAGGGTTGCCTCGGGTGAGAGTAACGTGCCATCAACAGGAATCAGCTCACCAGGTTTGACCACGACAACATCACCGAGCTGAAGTTCTGCCACCGGGCAATCCTCGGTAGCGAAGAGCGCACCCTTTTCGGCACCTGCACTGGAGTAAACCTCGCGGTGGGCAATCTGTGGAGTGTTATCCAGCAGAGCCGTGAGCTCACGCTTAGCCCGGCTCTCGGCATAATCTTCCAGTGCTTCACCACCGGTGAACATCAGAACGATGATGATGCTGGCCCAGTACTCCCCCACCAGCACAGTGGCCACAATTGCCGTGACCGCGAGAACATCAATACCCCAGCGACCCTTGAGAATCGAACGAACCATTCGCACTGATTCTTTGAGAGCAACTCCCAGCGCAAAGGCACTGATTACCCACTGCGCAGCAACGCTCAATCCTGAAAGTGCAAGCACCCCACCAATAACGGCCAGCACAATCGTCGATGCGAAAACCGGGTATCGCAGGAAGAAGGGGCGGTGCTTATCCATTTCCTCAGCTTGTCATAATTCGGGAAAACAAAAAATGGGCCCTCAGGGGCCCATTTCTGAAAAATGCTAGAAAACCATGAACGCTGCGAGCAGCAACAGCAGCACTGTGAGCACTCCACTGGGGATTGCGCCCTTGGTGTCGTTGTGGCGAATGTGCCAGACAACAGCACCAATCATGAGAACGGCCAGACACAGTGCAGCAACGAACTGCACAATGACGAGACCGACCAGACCAGGAAGAATCAAACCAACACCACCGAGCAGTTCAGCCCAACCGATGAGTTTGACGTTGCGTGGGCTGAAGTCGTTAACCCAGGTCATCTTGGGAGCTAGCTTCTCAACAGGCTGGAAAGCCTTCATCGAGCCGGCATATACAAAGAGAACTGCAAGCAAGAGATCAATGATGGAAAAGATGATGGCCATGTGTTACCTCCAAAAAATGGGGAAAACATATCGCCCCCACGTTCTAGCCTAACGAACAAGGGGACAGGGACTTACCACGGAATACAGCAGCTAGCCCAGTGGGGTCTCCTGAGTTTCGACTAGATTGAAGCCATGCGTTTACATGTGGCCAACCACCCCTTGATTACCCACAAGCTGACGGTGTTGCGAGACAAAAACACCCCTTCCTCAGTTTTCCGTTCACTGGCCACAGAGCTCGTGACGTTGTTGGCGTATGAGGCCACTCGTGATGTGCGCGTGGAAGAGGTCACAATTGAGACCCCCGTCACCACCACCCAAGGTGTGATGTTGAGCCAGCCCCGACCTTTGGTCGTTCCTATTCTTCGCGCAGGCCTCGGCATGCTCGACGGAATGGTAACTCTTCTTCCTTCCGCAGAAGTAGGTTTTCTGGGAATGGTCCGAGATGAACAAACACTTCAACCCAGTACCTATGCCGAGCGTCTCCCAGAAGACCTCACCGGTCGTCAGTGTTTCGTCCTCGACCCCATGCTGGCAACGGGTGGTTCGCTCATAGCCGCCATTGACTTCTTGTTCCAGCGCGGGGCAACTGACGTGACCTGCGTGTGCTTGCTCGGTGCACCAGAAGGAGTTGCCGCGGTCGAAGCTGCAACCTTAGGTGCCAACGTAACACTCGTGTTGGGTGCTCTTGACGAGCGACTTAATGAGCACGGCTATATCGTTCCCGGCCTGGGTGATGCCGGTGACCGCCTCTATGGAACGGTCTAAAACCTTCTAGATCAGGCTCTTGGTGTGCCAGACAGTCTTCACTTCAGTGAAGGCCGTTATTCTGTTCAGCGATGATGCAGGGATGCCCTCAACGGGAGCGAGCGTGCGCATAAGTGTTTCTGCTGCGGAAATCTGAAGTGATGCCCAGTCCAGTGCTCCAGCTCCAGCAAGATCCAGGGCATTGATATCAGCATGAGAAGCCATCCAGGGCGCTAGCTCTGCGGGACTGCCGCTGATAACGTTCACTACCCCGCCGGGTACATCACTTGTCGCCACCACTTCAGAAAAGCTGATGGCCGTCAGTGGGGCATCTTCGCGAGGAACGACAACTACACAGTTTCCGGAAACAACAATGGGTGCAATAGTTGCGACTAGTCCCAATAAAGAACCAGCGGTCTGTGGTGCAATTGCACCGACGACACCGGTGGGTTCAGGAACAGACAGGTTGAAGTAGGGACCTGAGACGGGGTTAGCTTGCCCGGCAACCTGGGTGTATTTGTCTGCCCAGCCGGCATACCAAATCCATGTGTCAATAGCCTGGTCGACCTGTGCAGCAGCTTCTTTGGCAGTGGCACCTTCCACAGACATGATCTCTTCGACAAACTGTGCTTTACGGCCTTCGAGCACTTCAGCGATGCGGTAGAGAACTTGACCGCGGTTGTAAGCGGTAGCACCGCTCCAACCAGGCTGAGCTGCGCGAGCAGCAACCACTGCATCTCTCAGGTCCTTGCGAGAACCCTGTGCAGCATTGGCGACAAATTCTCCAGCTACCGAGTTCACTTCGTACACACGTCCTGATTCACTTCGAGGAAACTTTCCACCAATGAAGAGTTTGTATGTCTTGGGAACAGCGAGGCGGCTCATGCTGCACCCCCTTCCAGGTAAGCGGTCAATCCGGGAAGGCCGCCCTCGCGGCCATAGCCAGATTCTTTGTAGCCGCCGAAGGGGCTAGCTGGATCAAACTTGTTGAAAGTGTTGGCCCAGATCACACCAGCGCGGAGTTTGTCGGCAACAGCCAATACCCGACTGCCCTTCTCGCTCCAGATGCCGGCAGAAAGACCATAGGGAGTGTTGTTCGCCTTTGTAATTGCTTCGGCTGGGGTCCGGAAGGTCAAGACAGACAGCACAGGTCCAAAAATTTCTTCACGGGCAATCGTGTTGCTGGGTGAAACACCAGTGAAGACCGTGGGGGCAAACCAGAAGCCCTTGGCAGGGATGTCACAGGCGGGACTCCAGCGCTCTCCACCTTCGCTCTCACCCTGAGCAGTGAGGGCAGTAATGCGATCGAGCTGCTCACGAGAATTGATGGCGCCAATATCGGTGTTCTTATCCAGTGGGTCACCCAGGCGCAGAGTCGACAGACGGGTCTTGAGGCGGTCCATCACTTCGTCATGAATATTCTCTTGAACAAGCAAGCGGCTACCGGCACAGCAGACATGACCCTGGTTGAAGAAGATGCCACTGACAATTCCCTCAACGGCTTGGTCCAGGGCGGCATCATCAAAGACGATGTTGGCGCCCTTGCCACCAAGCTCAAGAGTGAGTTTGGTATTGCTTCCTGCGACGGCACGAGCGATTTCTCGTCCCACAGCAGTGGAACCGGTGAAGGCAATTTTGTTGATGTCACTGTGGCTAACCAGTGACTTACCGGTTTCGCCGGCACCAGTAATGATGTTGACCACGCCAGCGGGCAGATCTGCCTGTTGGCAAATCTCTGCAAAAAGCATGGCGGTTAATGGGGTAGTTTCAGCAGGCTTGAGCACCACAGTGTTTCCAGCGGCCAGCGCGGGGGCAATCTTCCACGCGAGCATCAGCAGTGGGAAGTTCCAGGGAATAACTTGTGCTGCAACACCAAGTGACTTGGGGTTGGCGCCAAGGCCAGCAAAGTCGAGCTTGTCAGCCCAGCCTGCGTAGTAGAAGAACCAGGCAGCTACGAGGGGGATGTCAACGTCACGGGTTTCTTTGATGGGCTTTCCGTTGTCGAGGGTCTCGGCAACGGCAAGTTCACGCGAGCGTTCTTGAATCAGGCGTGCAATACGGAAGAGGTATTTTCCGCGGTCTGCACCAGACATCTTGGACCAGACCGAGTCATACGCTGCTCGTGCTGCACGAACAGCCACATCAACATCTGTCTCATTGGCGATGCTGAAGGTGGCGATGGGTGCCTCAGTTGCTGGGGAAATGCTGGTGAAGTTCTCTCCCCGGCCAGCAATAAACTCTCCATTGATGAAGAGGCCGTAGTGCTCACTGAGATTCAGAATCCCCGTGGATTCTGGCGCTGGTGCGTAGTCCATGAATGACATGTGATTCCTAATCGAGAGTGACGTAATCGGCACTCGAGTAGTGACCCGAGGCAAGTTTTTGGCGTTGGAGGAGAACATCGTTGAGCAAGCTGGAGGCGCCGAAACGGAACAGATGAGGCACGAGCCACTCTTCCCCGACAGTCTCGGCAACTACGACCAGATACTTGATGGCGTCCTTGGTGGTCTTGATGCCACCGGCAGGCTTCACACCAATGCGCTGACCGGTTGCTGCATACCAGTCGCGCACTGCTTCGAGCATGAGCAAAGTGACCGGCAACGTGGCGGCAGGAGCTACTTTTCCTGTGGAGGTTTTAATAAAATCTCCCCCTGCAAGCATGGCAAGCCATGAGGCTTTGCGCACATTGTCATAGGTGACGAGTTCTCCTGTTTCCAAGATGACTTTGAGGTGGGCGTGGGTGCCATCTGGACGGCGGCAAGCTTCTTTCACAGCAACAATCTGCTGGAACACAGTCCACCAATCCCCAGCCAAGAAGGCTCCGCGGTCAATGACCATGTCAATCTCATCGGCACCTGCGGCAACAGCTTCTTGTGTGTCTGCAAGCTTGATAGCAAGAGAGGCTCGACCGCTAGGGAAGGCGGTGGCAACTGCTGCCACGGAGACTTTGCCCTGGTCCGGGTCACCATGCATGTCACCGAGGGCGTCAACAGCGGTGGCAACCATATCTCCGTAAACACACACCGCGGCAACCTGTGGCGTCGAGAGGTCCCCGGCATCGGGAACGAGAGCTTTGGAGACTAAGGTGCGCACCTTGCCTGGAGTATCCGCACCCTCAAGTGTGGTGAGGTCAATCAGTTTGATAATCGTGTCGATTGCCCACGCTTTGGAAGTAGTTTTGATGCTCCGAGTGCCCAGGTCAGCAGCTCGAGCTTCCAGGCCAACAGCGTCAACACCAGGGAGAGCTCGAAGAAAGTCCGCAAGGGATTCTGCGGTGAGATCTGACACTGCTGGGATAGAACGCATCTCTCCACACTACTGGGAGAAACCCCCGTTCGAGCCGGATGTTTCACTCATATCTGGTGGCTAGGATGAGTCAATGAATTCAACGCTGAACAACCCAGACGCACTTCTCAACCCTCTCTCCAACCCTGACGTGGACCCTTTTGAGGTTGCCCGCGAAGCAGCTGCTCAAATTGCGGAGAAAACAGGCGTCACTCAGCACGACATTGGCTTGACCTTGGGTTCTGGCTGGGGCAAAGCAGCCGAGTTGATGGGTGAAACCACTGCCACTATTGACGCTGCCGAAATCACCGGATTTAGTGCCTCTGCCGTCGTGGGGCACTCCGGCACATTACGCAGCATCTTGCTTCCTAGCGGAAAGCGTGCGCTGGTTATTGGTGCTCGCACGCACTACTACGAAGGCCACGGCGTGCGCCGTGTGGCCCACAGCGTGCGCACCGCGGCTGCCTGCGGCGCCACAACGATGGTTCTGACTAACGGTGCAGGCGGCATTAAACCCACGTGGAAGCCAGGAACTCCTGTACTGATCAGCGACCACATCAACTTGACCGCGGACTCCCCCCTCGAGGGCGCAACCTTTGTTGATCTCACTGATCTGTATTCATCCAGATTGCGCGAGCTTGCTCGCACAGTTGACAACAGCCTCGATGACGGTGTCTATGTCCAATTCCGTGGCCCTCACTATGAAACTCCTGCCGAAGTGCAGATGGCGAAAGTCCTTGGCGGTCACATCGTAGGTATGTCCACCGCGTTAGAGGCGATTGCTGCCCGCCAGGCAGGGATGGAAGTTCTGGGACTCTCTCTCATTACGAACTTGGCCGCAGGTATTTCTGAGAACCCGCTCTCTCACAAAGAAGTTCTTGAAGCTGGCGCAGCTGCAGAAGGTCGCATCAGCGAGTTGCTTGCACGCATCGTGGACCAGCTCTAGAAAGACCCAGCATGACTACAGTGCATGAGTTTCACTCCGAGGTTCTGGCCTGGTTGGAGCAAGACCCTGACGCAGAAACTGTGGCAGAACTGCGAGCGCTGCTCGAGGCAGCTCAAGCAGGTAATGCTGAGGCGGAGGCAGAGATCACTGACCGCTTTTCTACCCGTTTGAGCTTTGGCACTGCGGGTCTTCGGGGCGCTATCGCTGCAGGTCCCAACCGAATGAACCGGGTTGTTGTTATTCAGGCTGCTGCCGGCTTGGCACTCTATCTGCTTTCAAATGCACGCGAAGGAAAGACTCCCAGTGTGGTCATAGGTTTTGACGGCCGCAAGAACTCTGAAGTGTTTGCTCGGGACACGGCGGAAATTATGTCCGGCTTCGGTGTTGAAGCATTGTTGATGCCCCGCATGCTTCCCACCCCTGTCCTAGCGTTCAGCGTTCGAGAACTGGAAGCCAGTGCTGGCGTCATGGTGACCGCCAGCCATAACCCTGCGGCGGATAACGGCTACAAGGTCTACCTCGGTGGAGATGATCAGGGCTCCCAGATCGTCTCACCGGCTGATGCTCACATTGCTGAGCAGATCGACATCGTTGCGAACCAGATGAACGTTCGCGACCTGACCAGGGGGCCCTTCAGCATCATCCCTGAATCAGTCATAGAGAACTACGTCTCCCAGACCGCACGTGTTGCCGGATCTGCCAGAGTACCTAAGACTGCACAGCCTCACTTTGTTTACACAGCTATGCATGGTGTGGGCTACGAAACCTTTGCAGCTGTGATCTCCCGAGCGGGTTTCTCCTCACCTGACGTAGTTGCTGAACAAAACGTTCCAGATCCCACTTTCCCCACCGTGGAGTTCCCTAACCCTGAGGAACCGGGTGCACTCGACTTGGCCTATGCATTAGCTCGAAAGACCAATGCAGAACTCATCGTGGCTAACGACCCTGATGCAGATCGTCTGGCTGTGGCCATCCCGGACGAAACAGCACCTGAAGGCTACCGCCGCCTCACCGGTAATGAGCTCGGCGCTCTCCTCGGCTGGCGAACAGCCAGAGAGCTTTCCAACTCGAACAGCACGGGAACCCTGGCATGCTCCATCGTCTCCAGCCCTGCACTTTCTGCTGTTGCTGAACACTACGGCCTGGACTTTAGCTGGACTCTCACCGGGTTTAAGTGGGTTTCCCGCGTGGAGAACTTAGCCTTCGGCTATGAAGAAGCACTGGGCTACCTGGTCAACCCCGGCACTATTCGAGATAAGGATGGCATCTCCGCTGCCGTTGCGTTACTGAGCATTGTGAGTGAGCTCAAGCTGGAAGGAAAGACCCTCAGCGATCACCTTGATGAGTTCAGCATGACCTTTGGCCACTTCGCCAGCGACCAGATTTCACTGCGCGTTTCTGACCTGGCTGAGATTCCTCGCCTGATGACGAGCCTGCGTTCTTCACAGCCTGGGAGTGTTGGGGGGATTGCGGTGACAACCGTCGATGACCTGCTCGAAGGCAACTCTGACTTCCCGCCCAGTGATGTGCTGAGATTCTGGCTGCAAGATGGATCCCGCATCATGGTTCGCCCCAGCGGAACCGAACCCAAGCTCAAGGTCTATATCGACGTTGTCTCGCGCGAAGGTGATTTGAGTGAGCGCAGAAACGACGCTGTGAACAGACTTTCTGCCTTCGCGCTGGGAATGAAAGAGCTTCTCAGACTCTAAGTTCTATTCAGCAGTGATGCGCTCAGCAATGAGCGACGTGCGAGGAACGAAGGCACTCGCATCACCGATCTCATATGCGCCGTCAACCGCCTCGAGGGCGCGCTCAAAGCGTGCGGCTTCATTTGCATAGAGAGTGAAGAGTGGCTCACCCTTGCGAACCATGTCACCTGGCTTGGCGTGGAGATCAATACCTGCCGCGTGAATAACTGCATCTTCTGCCCGAGCACGACCAGCCCCTAAACGCCACGCCGCAATACCAAACGGCAGCGCTTCTTGGTGGACCAGCATTCCATCTTTCTCGGCGAGAACAACGTGTGATTCAGATGCCTGAGGAAGTGGGGCATCAGGATCTCCACCCTGAGCAGCAATCGTGGCTCGCCACGAGTCCATCGCCTTGCCGTTGCGGAGATTCTCCGCCACGTCCACATCGTGCATGCCAGCCATGTTGAGCATCTCGGTGGCCAAAGCAATTGTCAGCTCGATGACATCTGCAGGGCCGCCGCCGGCCAACACCTCTACAGATTCCCGAACCTCATTGGCATTACCAATGGTGAGACCCAGAGGAATATTCATATCTGTGAGTAGCGCCGTGGTGTTCACGTCGGCATCTGTGCCGAGGGCAACCATGGTGCGGGCTAGTTCACGTGAGCGTTCAATGTCTTTGAGGAAGGCGCCGGAGCCAAACTTCACGTCCAAGACAAGACTGTCTGTTCCTTCGGCAATCTTTTTGCTCATAATGCTGGAGGCAATCAGAGGAATGGCTTCCACCGTTGCCGTGATGTCACGCAGGGCATAGAGCTTGCCATCAGCAGGAGCCAAACCAGAACCCGCAGCACAGATGACACCATTGAGTTCGGCTAACTGATTGAACATCTCTTCGTTGGAGAGGTGTGCTCGCCAGCCAGGAATAGATTCCAACTTGTCCAAGGTGCCACCGGTGTGGCCTAAGCCACGGCCAGAGAGCTGGGGCACTGCCACGCCAAAAGAAGCAACCAGCGGCATGAGAGGCAACGTGATCTTGTCTCCCACGCCACCGGTGGAGTGCTTATCTGCCGTGGGGCGGTTCAGTGCCGAGAAGTCCATGCGCTCACCAGAAGCAATCATTGCCATGGTCATGTCTTTGATTTCGCGGCGGTTCATGCCGTTGAGGAAGATGGCCATCGTCATGGCTGACATCTGCTCTTGCGCGATGAAACCTCTGGTGTAGGCATCAATCATCCACTGGATCTGCTCCGCGCTGAGTTCACCTTTGTCTCGTTTGATCGAGATGAGTTGAACGGCATCGAAAGGCTCGATTGTGGGGGTGCTCATGATTTGTCCTTGGATTGTGCGTTGTATGCATCGAGCTGACGTGGACCGAACGCATCAGGTAAGACCTCGTCGATGGTCTTGAAACCGGAAACGGTTTCGAGGACCATGCCTTCGGTCGAGTGTTCGAACAGAAGCTGGCGACACCGTCCACAGGGCATCAAGATTTCCCCGTTGCCATCGACACAGGTGAAGGCGACGAGCTTGCCACCTCCGGTGGCATGCAGCTGCGACACCAAGCTGCATTCAGCACACAGGGTGAGTCCATAGGAGGCGTTCTCCACATTGCAACCAGAGATGATGCGACCGTCATCAACAAGAGCCGCTGCCCCCACCGGGAAGGTGGAGTAGGGGACATAAGCGTTTCCCATGGCTGTGGTGGCAGCACTGCGGAGTGCAGCCCAGTCAATGGGTGTGTTGTGAGAACTCATCTGTGTTCCTAGCTCTTGATATATGGCTTGCCAGCGGCTGCAGGGCCGCGAACGCGACCCACAAATCCGGCAACAGCAAAGATGGTGACCACATAGGGCAGCATCAGCATGAACTCGCTAGGAACGGGCGAGCCAATGATGGACAGAACATTTTGCAAGTTACTGGCAAAGCCGAAGAGCAGCGCAGCAAGAGTGGCTCGGATGGGATCCCAGCGACCAAAGATCACGGCGGCTAGGGCGATGAAGCCCGCACCCGCAGTCATCTCTTTCTGGAAAGCACCGACAGAACCCAGGGTGAAGTAGGCGCCACCAATACCGGCAATGGCTCCAGCGAGCGCCACGTTCCAGAACCTGGTAGCTGCCACGTTGATACCGACAGTGTCGGCAGCCATGGGGTGCTCACCCACGGAACGCAGGCGCAGTCCCCACTTGGTCTTGAAGAGTGCGTAGGCAACAACGGCCACGATGATGTACATCAAATACACGATCAGGGTCTGCCTAAACAGCACGGGACCAATGATGGGGATCTGGCTCAACACAGGAATGTCGATGCGATCAAAGCGTGGTGGGGAGTTGAGGACAGAAGTGTTCTTACTCAACACCTGTGAATACAAGAAGCTGGTCAGACCAAGAACAAGAACATTCAGCACCACACCCACAATGACCTGGTCCACCAAGTACTTGACGGAGAATGTGGCCAAGACGAAGGACACCAGCATGCCGGCAACCATTGCCGAGACGAGGCCGAGGTAGGGCGAACCTGTGAGAGTGGCCACCATCGCCGAGACGAAGGCTCCAGCCAGAAGCTGGCCTTCTATGGCGATGTTAATCACTCCGACGCGTTCTGAAATGATTCCACCCAATGCGCCAAAGATGAGCGGAATACTTAGGCCCACAGTGCCCAGCAAGAGCCCTGGAATCAGGATGGAGCCATCAGCACCTGCCCAAGTGAGGAAGCCCACCATGAAGAAGAAGCCAAAGGCACTCATCATCCAAATCGGTGATGACTTTCCTTTATTGGAGAAGATGACGCTCAGCACCGTCATGGCGAACAACAGTGCCGTGACAAAGATCCCTGTTCCCACGGCAGGAAGGTCAATGGAAGGTAATTGAATGAAGTCCGATTCCGTTGACAGCCGGAAGTTGGTGCTTGCTCCCGTGTTCCCCAGAATGAAGACCACAAAAGCAACGAGGGTGAAGATACCGAAGGCTATGGGAGCCTTCCAGCTCTTCAACACCACAGTGGAGGCAACAGGAGGTGTCGTTGACTGGCTCATCGTGCCACCGCCTTCACTCGTGGGCGTCGTAACGTGACAGGCTTGGGTTCCCCAGCGGGAACAGGCAACCTAAAGAGTGCACGGATGAGCGGCGGTGCGGCAATGAAAAGCACGATCAGCGACTGAACAACAAGAACGATGTCGATAGGGATTCCTTCAGCTGCCTGCATTGCAAAACCGCCGGCCTTGAAGGCTCCGAAAAGAATTCCAGCGAAGAACACACCCCAAGGTTTTGCGCGGCCGAGCAGCGCTACGGTGATGGCATCGAAGCCGATACCGGCGTCAATACCTGAGCTAAATCCTGACGGAACAACACCGAGTACTTGGATGACACCGGCAACGGCAATGAGCCCGCCGGAGAAGAGCATCGCGTAGATATACATCCGGTCAACACGGATACCAGCAACACGAGCTGCATTGGGGTTCTCCCCTACAGCACGGAATTGGAAGCCCAAGCTGGAACGGGAGAGCAACCAGGCCACGAAGATTGTCAACGCGATAACGAGAATGAAACCGGTGTTGAGGTTATAGCTGGGACCCAACAACTTGGGCATCACTGCGGTTTCCAGAATCGGTGCTGTCTTGGGGTTGTTGGATCCGGGAGCCTGAAGGAATCCCTGGGTGCGCAGCATCCAAGAGACCAGATAGAACGCAATGTAGTTGAGCATGATGGTCACGATGACCTCGTGTGCACCGGTGCGTGCCTTGAGCACACCGACGATTCCTGCCCACAGTGCTCCACCGATGATGCCGGCAAGAACGGCAACGATGAGGTGAATCACGGGTGGCAGCTGCCAGGTGAAACCGACATATCCCGCACATGCGGCGGCAATGAGCATCTGTCCACGGCCACCAATGTTGAACAAACCAACTCGGAAAGCCAGAGCAACACCGAGACCGGCCACAATCAGCGGGGTAGCGAAGGTGAGGGTCTCGGTCAAGGGCTTAATGCCCGTTGCAAACTCAGGGCGGCGGAAGTTGTACACCGAGCCTTGGAACAACGACGAATACGCACCAAAGATGGAATCCCAAATGGCTTGGAATGTTGACGTGGGGCGGGCAGCAAAGTAGCCCACCGCCTTGTGGACTCCAGGGTCAGTAACTGCAATCAAGATAGCGCCAACGACTAGTGCGCTGAGCACAGAGAGGATGGAGATCACGACGCTGCCGCCGAGCATCTCTTTCAGGGCAATGTTCCAGCGAGACGGTGGAGCAATCTCGGTGGTGACCGTCTCTACAACTTCAGGGGTCTTCTTGCTCATGCTGCTACTCCTGCGGGTACTTCGCCAGCCATCATCAAACCAAGAACTGCACGAGGAGTGTCTGCCGGCACGATACCCACAATTCGACCTCGATACATCACGGCAATACGGTCTGCCAGCGCAACGACCTCATCGAGTTCACTCGAGACAACCAAGACGGGGATGCCGCTATCTCTCGTTTGAACAATACGTTTGTGCACAAATTCAATAGATCCCACGTCAATACCTCGTGTGGGCTGGGCAGCAACAAACAACTTCAAATCGCGGCTGAGTTCACGGGCCAGCACGATCTTCTGCTGGTTACCACCTGAGAGTTGTGACGCTGTGGAAGTAATGCCCTGTGAACGCACGTCGAATTCTTTCGAGGTCTCGGTAGCAAACTCTGTCAACGTCTTGAGCTGCAAAGCACCTGCACGAACGAAAGGGGCACCATGTGAGCGATCAAGCATGAGGTTCTCGGCAATAGTGAAGCTGCCGACGAGACCGTCCTCTGTTCTATCCTCGGGGACAAAGCCGACGCCCGCATCAAGGATGTGTCGCACAGACTTGCCCACAAGCGGTTCACCGTTGAGGGAGATCTCTCCCGAAACGTGATGGGCTAGACCCATAATGGCTTCGGTCAATTCGGTTTGTCCGTTGCCTTGAACTCCGGCAATGCACACGATTTCACCAGCACGAATAGTGAAGCTGACGTCGTTGACCACTGGCATACCGGTGGGGTCAAGAACAGTCAATGAGTCAACAACAAGAGCATCTGCGCCCAGTTTCGCTGGCTTCTTCTCCACCTTGAGCTGAACAGCGCGACCCACCATCATTTCTGCAAGTTCGGTATTGGTGGCGGTTGGAGCAGCTTCACCGACAACCTTGCCCAAACGGATCACGGTGATGTCGTCGGCTACCTCACGGACTTCGCGCAACTTGTGGGTAATAAAGATGATGGCGGTGCCTGAATCACGCAACTGCTTCATGATGACCATGAGCTCATCGGTTTCTTGCGGGGTGAGTACAGCGGTTGGTTCATCGAAGATGAGTACTTGAGCATCACGAGCAAGTGCCTTAATGATTTCAACACGCTGCTGAACGCCCACGGGAAGATCTCCCACGACTGCGTCTGGGTCAATGTCAAAACCAAAGCGAGAACTGACATCAATCACTAGTTGGCGGGCAGCTTCGATATCTAAGCGGCCACCGCGTGTGGTTTGTTCGTGACCCAGCATGACGTTCTCGGCCACAGTAAAAACGGGAATCAGCATGAAGTGCTGGTGAACCATTCCGATACCGGCCGCCATTGCGTCGCCAGGTCCGGAGAATTGCTGGACGACATCGTCCAGAAGTATCTCGCCCTCGTCTGCTTGATAGAGACCAAACAATACGTTCATGAGGGTCGACTTACCTGCACCATTTTCGCCCACGAGAGCGTGAATCTTGCCTGGCATCGCTACGAGGCTGATGTGGTCGTTCGCAGTCAGTTGGCCAAAACGCTTGGTGATATTGCGCAGTTCGAGCTTCATTGATCTCACAACTTCGTGAAGGGGTAAAGGGTGGTCTTTGATTCTAAATGACCACCACGGGAAAGAGGTGGTGAAACAGTTTGGGGAGGCACCGCCGAAGCGGGCCTCCCCAAACCTCTGGTGAATTACTTAGGTGATGAAGGAGAAGTTACCTTGATCGAACCGTCGTTGATTCCCTTGGTGATTGCATCCAGCTGGCTCTGCAGGTCAGGGTTTACCTTCGATGCGTAGTCGTGGAATGGAGCAAGACCTACACCACCGTTGGCAAGGGTGCCAACGAATGGGGTGTTGTCGAACTTGCCGTCTGCTGCTGCGAGGGTTACGTCAGCAACACCAACACCAACCTGCTTCAAAACAGAAGTCAGGAACATGCTCTTGATCTCAGGAGCAGTGTTGTATGCGTCAGAGTCGACACCGATGAGGGGGATGTTCTTACCCGAGTCCTTGATGGCTTCAGCAGCGCTCAAGAAGATAGGACCACCAACAGGGAAGATCACGTCAGCGTTCTGGTCGATGAGACCCTGTGCTGCGGTCTTAGCCTCAACACCTGCTGCGAAACCACCGGTGAAGGAACCGGTCTGAGAAGCGACGTCCCAACCAACAACCTTGACGGAAGCGGAGTTCTGCTCGTTGTAGTAAGCAACACCATCAGCGAAACCGTCCATGAAGATGGTTACTGGTGGAATCTGCATACCACCGAAGGTTCCTACAACACCAGTGGTGCTGTAGCTAGCTGCGGTGTAACCAGCAAGGAATGCTGCCTGTGCGGTGTCGAAAAGAATGGGCTTGACGTTGTCAGCGGTGATGCTGCCATCATCAACAATGGCGAAGTTGATCTCAGGGTTAGCTTCAGCAGCAGACTTTGTTGCGTCTGCGAGCAGGAAGCCAACAGTGGTGATCAGGGTGCAACCCTGGTCAACGAGGCTCTGGATGTTGGGTGCGAAGTCGGTCTCTGCAGCGGACTCAACGGTAATGGGGGTTACACCCAGTTCTTCAGACGCTGAGGTCAGACCTTCGTAACCTGACTGGTTGAACGACTTGTCGTCGAATCCACCGGAGTCAGAAACCATACAAGGCAGTGCGAGGCTGCCGCCGTCGGCTGCTTCGTCTGCGGGTGCGCTGGCACAACCAGCCAAAAGGGCAACAACACCGAGCGCTGCTGCGCTGCTGATGGCTACCTTACGAGAAAAAATTCCCAATGTGTCCTCCAAATACGAGTCCCCATACAGGTCGCATGAGGTAGTCACTACGTTACTTGAAACAACGAAAATCGCTACTCATCAGGTTCTTCAGAGCGGATAAGTTACACAAAAGAAATATTGAAGTACGGAATCAGTCGTTTAGGCCCTAATGAACGACGATTTTCTACTGTATTTATTTCTTCTTTTCGAGTGCAGCTGCCTTGAGGTCGCCCATCAGTACTGCAGCGCCACCTTCAACGATGCCCTGAGCAGCGTACTGCTCGAGACGCTCACGCGAGTCGGCGATGTCGAGGTTGCGCATGGTGAGCTGACCAATTCGGTCTTCTGGACCGAAGGCTGCATCTTCCACGCGCTCCATCGAGAGCTTGTCTGGGTGATAGCTCAGTGCTGGACCGGTGGTGTTGAGGATGGTGTAGTCATCACCACGGCGCAGGCGCAGGGTGACTTCACCAGTCACTGCAGATCCAACCCAGCGCACGATGGATTCTCGGAGCATGAGGGCCTGAGGGTCAAACCAGCGACCTTCATACATCAGGCGGCCTAGGCGGCGACCTTCAGCAGCGTAGTTCGCCAGAGTGTCCTCGTTGTGGATGGCATTGAGCAGGCGTTCGTACACGATGTGCAGAAGTGCCATTCCTGGTGCTTCATAAATACCGCGGCTCTTGGCCTCGATGATGCGGTTCTCTACCTGGTCAGATATACCCAGACCGTGGCGACCACCAATGGCGTTCGCTTCCAGAACCAAAGCAACAGGATCGTCATAACGCTTACCGTTAATTGCAACGGGACGACCCGCTTCGAATGCGATGGTGACTTCCTCGGTCTTAACCACAACGTCATCGCGCCAAGCAGCAACACCCATGATGGGCTCAACCAGGTCAAGACCCTGATCCAGGTGCTCAAGTAGCTTGGCTTCGTGGGAAGCTCCCCAGATGTTGGCATCGGTGGAGTAAGCCTTCTCCTTCGATGCACGGTAGGGAAGGTCACGAGCAAGGAGCCATTCGCTCATCTCGTGACGACCACCGAGCTCGTTGACGAAGTCAGCGTCAAGCCATGGCTTGTAGATGCGAAGGGCAGGGTTGGCCATCAAACCGTAGCGGTAGAAGCGCTCAATGTCATTGCCCTTGTAGGTGGAACCATCACCCCAGATGTCGACTCCGTCGTCGTGCATGGCACGAACCAACATTGTTCCTGTCACTGCACGACCCAGAGGGGTGGTGTTGAAGTAAGTCTTTCCTGCGGTTCGAATGTGGAACGCACCACACTGCAGTGCCACGAGTCCCTCTTCTACGAGAGGTCCGCGGCAGTCGATCAGGCGGGCAATCTCAGCACCATATTCGAGGGCACGACCGGGAACGCTGTCGATGTCTGGCTCATCTGCCTGGCCCAAGTTAGCGGTGTAGGTGCAAGGGATTGCTCCCTTTTCGCGCATCCACGCAACAGCGACGGAGGTGTCGAGACCTCCAGAGAAAGCGATACCGACGCGTTCGCCAACGGGCAGGGAAGAAAGAACCTTAGACATAGCTCAATTCTAGTTGTGCCTACACAACCCCACGTTGTTCGCCTAGCATGGGCTACACCCTCCCTCGATTCAAGGACGAACGATGCTGCCAACCTCCCTGCCCTCTCCCCGCCTGATTGATCCCGCGTCTGTTTCTTCTCTGCGCTGGGGAATCATTGGCCCCGGTGGTATTGCCGAAACTTTCGCTGATTCTGTGCACAAGCACACCACTCAGCGCATCGTTGCCGTTGCGTCACAAACCCCCGGCAAGGCAGATGCCTTCGCTACTCCTCGTGGCATTCCTTATGCACTCACCTCGTATGACGCCCTGGTCAACCACCCCGAGGTGGATGTGGTTTATGTCGCCACCACTCACCAATTCCACAAAGCACATGCCCTGCTAGCAATCGCAGCGGGCAAGCATGTGTTGGTTGAGAAGCCCCTGGCTACCAACCCCACAGATGCGCAAGTAATCGCTGATGCCGCCAAAGCTGCCGGCGTGCTGGCTATGGAAGCAATGTGGACCCGCTACATCCCCCAATCAGATGTGATGCGTCAGATTTTTGCCGAGGGAATTTTGGGAGACATCCGTTTCGTGGAGTCAGACTTTGGTCAGGACCTGCGTCACGTTCCCCGCTTAATGGATCCTGTAGCCGGTGGTGGGCTTCTGGATCTGGGTATTTATAACTTTGCCTTCAGCTCTTTTGTCCTCGGTCACCCAACAAGCATCGCAACGGTCGGTTCGCTCACCTCGACCGGGGTTGACGAAACATCAACCTCAGTTCTGAACTATGCCTCCGGCGCACAGGCCGTGGCCACGGTCACCATGTCAGCCTTTACACCTACTGCTGCGTCCATCTCGGGAACAGTTGGTCGCCTCAATATCCACGAGCCATTCTTCACGCCCAGTGGCTTGACTCTCTTTGCTTCTGAGTTCAACCCACGTCCCGTGGCTACATGGCGGGATGAGACTGGGGTTCCAGCCCATGAGGGATTGAGCTATCAAGCAACAGCTCTAGCGTCTTTCCTTGATCAGGGACTGACGGATTCACCGCTTCGCCCATTGGCTGAAGCGATCAGTGACAATGCGCTGATCTACCAGGCGCGCCACCAGATAGGTGCCGTGCTCACCGGAGAGAAGTAGTTGCTACTTTCCTCTCGCAGAGAAGAGCTGCGTCACAGCTGGCCCTGAGAGTAGCGGGGCGAAGGCGAGGCCTGCTGCGCCGATCATGAGCAGGTTGGGTCCTAGCTCAGCTGGCTTGACTAAGAGTCGGTCCTGCGGCGCGGTGAGGGTGCTCCACCGGAAACGGCTGAGAAGTCGGTCACGGTCATAGGAATAAAGCACTGCAAGGTAGCCAGCAAGAAGCACGATTTCTGGGTTAAAGATGTTCACATAGTTACCCACTGCAATAGCAAGGGCATCAATCTGAGACTCAAGCAGTTTTTGTACCTTCGAGCTCACCGGTTTGGAAAGAACCTCTTCGAGCTGAGCATCATCTGCGCTTTCAATCTTGAGGGCTGCAAGAAGATCGTCTCGTTGAACAAGGGATTCCAGTGTTCCTTGCAACCCTGAGTAATCCTCTCGTGGAGCATCTGAGATGCGGACGTGGCCAAGTTCGCCTGCATATCCAGCTGCACCACGTAACAACTGTCCGCCGTGAATCACGCCGCCACCGATACCGCCGGCACCACCGAAGAGATACACCACCTCACTGAATCCTCGACCTGCCCCGAGGTCGCGCTCAGCAATCGAACCCAGGCTCGCGTCGTTGTCAATGAAGACTGGCAGCCCTGTCTGTTGGTGAAGCATCCGAGCGAAGGGAACTTCAACCCAATTCAGGTGAGGAGCCAAACGGACCACACCGTCTTCCACGCGAATCTGGCCGGGGATAGCAACTCCAATACCGGCAATTCGGTAATGAACCGGAAGTGATGTCCGCAGGTCATGAATGAGCTTGGTGGAGGTCTCGACAGATACAGCTGGCGAGGGAAGACTTTGATGCGGGAAACGGACTTTCTCAATGACTTTGCCCGACAGGGTGACCACGCCAACCGTGGTGGCATCGGTTTCTGGGTTGACGGCAAAAACGACGACTTCGTCCGAGAAAGACACCATCAGCGAGGGGCGACCAACTCCTTGCGTGGCACTTGCCTCAGATTCGGTAATGAGGCCCAGCTCCTGCAGTTCGGTCACAAGATCAGAAATGGTGGAGCGGTTGAGCCCGGTGCGCTGGGTCAGGGAAGAGCGTGACATCGTTCCAAATTGGCGCAGCAAACGCAGAATTGCCGACAAATTATGTTGGCGCACTTGTTCACGGTTGCTGCCTACGGTTGCCCCGGCATTCTGGGGTTTTTCATTGGGGGGTGTCATCTAGCTTTCACTTCCAAAAAATACTTATCCAACATATTCTGGCCCCTAAACAACAAATTCATAACACGGGACCATATCAAGTTGACAAAGAATATATGTCGTGGTCTATATTGTTCGCTAAGACAACAAATACACAACCCTACAAAAGGAAAATCTGACAATGTCGTCACTCACTCCAACCCCTGCTGACAAGTTCTCCTTCGGCCTGTGGACCATCGGCTGGGCAGCTCAGGACCAATTCGGTGGCCCTACCCGTGCACACCTCGACGTTGTCGAAGCAGTAGAGAAGCTCGCTGAGCTCGGCGCATACGGTTTGACCTTCCACGACGATGACCTCTTCCCATTCGGTAGCTCCGACGCTGAGCGCCAAAAGCAGATCGACAGACTCAAGCAGGCACTCGCCGATACTGGCCTGATCATCCCCATGATCACCACCAACTTGTTCAGCCACCCCGTATTCAAGGACGGTGGTTTCACCAGTAACGACCGCGGCGTTCGCCGCTTCGCTCTGCGCAAAGCTCTGCGCAACCTTGACCTGGCCGCAGAAATGGGCGCTAAGACCTTCGTCATGTGGGGTGGACGCGAGGGTGCTGAGTACGACAGCGCCAAGGACATCCAGGGTGCACTCCAGCGTTACCGCGAAGGCGTCAACCTCATGACTACTTACGTCAAGGACAAGGGTTATGACATTCGTTTCGCGATTGAGCCCAAGCCCAACGAGCCTCGTGGAGACATTCTTCTACCCACCGTGGGTCACGCCATGGCATTTATCAACACTCTCGAGCACCCCGAACTTGTAGGCCTCAACCCCGAGGTTGGTCATGAGCAAATGGCCGGACTGAACTTCACTGCAGGTATTGCACAAGCTATTGAGCACGGCAAGCTTTACCACATCGACCTCAACGGCCAGAAGGGTGTCAAGTTCGACCAGGACCTCGTCTTTGGACACGGTGACATCCTCAACGCGTTCTCACTCGTAGACCTCCTTGAGTTCGGTGGCCCCAACGGTGGACGTTCATATGAAGGCCCACGTCACTTCGACTACAAGCCCAGCCGCACTGAAGACTTCAACGGAGTCTGGGATTCAGCAGCTGCAAACATGCGTATGTACCTGCTCCTCAAGGAGCGTGCAGCCGCATTCCGCGCAGACCCCGAGGTTCAGGCAGCTCTCACAGCTTCACGAGTGAATGACATCAACACCACCACCTTGGCTCCAGGAGAGACCTACAACGATCTGCTGGCAGACACTGCGTCCTACGAGAACTTCGATGCTGACTCTTATTTCAACAACAAGGGCTTTGGCTTTGTTAAGTTGAACCAGCTGGCTATCGAACACCTCATGGGTGCCCGCTAAACCATGACTCTGGTTGCGGGTGTTGATTCATCGACCCAAAGTTGCAAAGTAGTCATCCGCGATGCTGTTTCCGGTGAGCTGGTTCGTGAAGGTCGAGCCAGCCACCCGGAGGGCACGGAGGTTAACCCTTCGCACTGGTGGAGCGCACTGGGCGAGGCCCTTGCTGCTGCCGGTGGACTTGATGATGTGGAGGCCATCTCTATAGGTGGCCAACAACACGGCATGGTCGTTCTCGATAAAGATGGCCGGGTTATCCGCGACGCCTTGCTCTGGAATGACACCCGCAGTGCTCCTGAAGCAGAAGAACTCATTGAGCACTTTGGAGCCGAGTTTCTGAGTGCGGAGACGGGCTCGGTTCCCGTTGCGTCCTTCACCTCAACGAAATTGTTGTGGCTCAAGAACAACGAACCCGAGAGTGCTGCTCGCGTAGCGGCTGTTGCACTTCCCCACGATTGGTTGACCTGGCGACTTGCTGGGTATGGACCAGCGGATGAAAGCGAAAAGGGTCCAGTGCTGGAAGCCCTGGCTACTGATCGCTCTGACGCCAGTGGAACTGGCTACTTTAACCCAGCGACCAACTCCTATTCCGAAGAGATCATTTCGTATGCTCTTGGTCACGTCCCTGTCCTGCCACGCATTGTCCTTCCCGGTGAAGCGGTGGAGAAGACCGCAACAGGTCTCACGATTGCCTGTGGTGCTGGAGATAATGCAGCTGCTGCCTTTGGCTTAGGCGCCCAAGATGGCGATGTTGTCGTTTCACTCGGCACGAGCGGAACAGTGTTCTCTGTCTCAGCGACAAGTACACATGACACCACGGGAACCATTGCCGGTTTTGCTAGCGCATCAAACTCCTCGCTTCCCCTGGTGTGCACTCTCAACGCTGCGCGCGTTCTCGATTCTTATGCTCGTTTGCTCGGTGTGAGCCATGACGAACTCAGCGACCTCGCTCTTGCTTCAGAACCTGGAGCAGGCGGAGTAGTTCTTGTTCCGTACTTCGAAGGTGAACGAACCCCCAACCTTCCACATGCCACAGCAGAACTGGTCGGTCTGACCCTGGCGAACAACACTCGCGAGAACATCGCCCGTGCTGCTATCGAAGGAATGCTCTCCGGGCTCAATGCGGGGCTGCAGGCACTGATTGATTCGGGCGTTGCTTGCTCTCGCGTCTTTCTAGTTGGTGGCGCGGCCGCGAGTAGAGCTGTTCAGGTCAGTGCCGGTGAGGTATTTGGCGTTCCTGTTGTTGTAGCCCAACCCGGGGAATATGTTGCCAATGGCGCTGCGCGTCAGGCCGCTGAAGCTCTTTTGGGTTCGGCACCGAACTGGCCAATAGAAACCGTGGCCACTGTGAACACTCCTGCGGTGCCAAAAATCACCGATCAGTACAACAAAGCAGCCCGCTTCGCAGCCCAGCGATAAGACGAATATTTGTTGCGAGAGACAACATAATCCCGTTTCTCTGCTATTTGTTACCACTTTGTGACCAAAATAACTTGTTATCTATTTGTTGGATGCGCCAACATATAGGAGGACTCACCGACGAGTCCAACTTGGAGTTAACTCCGAGAAACCAAGAGAAAAATTGAAGGGAGAGAAATGAAGAAGTCTTCATTGATCTCAATCGCAGCTCTCGCAGCTGTGTCCGCACTTGCCCTCTCGGGTTGTGCTGGTGCATCTAACGATGCAGCTGCAAGCACCCGTGCTTGTGTAATCCTCCCCGACACCGAGTCTTCGCCTCGTTGGGAAGCTGGCGACAAGCCTGCTCTCGAGAAGGCACTTGGCGACGCTGGCTACGAAGTTGACATCCAGAACGCTCAGGGTGACACCGCTAAGTACGCAACCAT
>JBEBAV010000064.1:0-3729 GCA_041158725.1 Actinomycetota bacterium | reverse complement strand
TGCGGGGAAGAATTCATAATGTCTTTGAACGTAACAGAACTAGGTGTGGAGTGTGTGCGTGCCACATAATCAAAAGACGCTTTAGCACTACCCCAACAAGAGAAACAGGTTCATCGTGGCTCGTCTGTATGACAACATCACTGACGTCACCGGCAACACTCCGCTGGTACGTATCAACCGCTTGACCGAAGGCGCTGGAGCCACGGTTTACGCAAAGCTCGAGTTCTACAACCCCGGTAACTCCGTCAAGGACCGCCTGGGTAAGGCAATCATTGACGCTGCTGAGAAGTCTGGCGAGCTCAAGCCAGGTGGAACCATCGTTGAAGGAACCTCCGGTAACACCGGTATTGCTCTCGCACTCGTGGGTGCAGCTCGCGGCTACAAGGTCATCCTGACCATGCCTGAGACCATGAGCATCGAGCGCCGCGTGCTCGTGCGCGCATACGGTGCTGAGGTTGTCCTCACCCCCGGTTCTGAGGGTATGCGCGGTGCTGTGTCACGCGCTGAAGAGATCGTGGCCAACACTCCTGGTGCAATCCTTGCTCGCCAGTTCGAAAACGCTGCAAACCCTGCAATCCACCGTGCCACCACTGCTGAAGAAATCTGGGCAGACACCGACGGCAAAGTAGATATCTTCATGGCTGGTGTGGGAACCGGTGGAACCATCACTGGTACCGGTCAGCGTCTCAAGGAACTCAACCCCAACATTCAGATCATTGCGGTGGAGCCTGAAGAGTCCCCCATCCTCAACGGTGGCGCTCCCGGTCCTCACAAGATTCAGGGAATTGGTGCAAACTTCGTTCCACCTATCCTCGACACCACCGTCTACGACGAGGTCTTCGACGTGAACTTCGATCAGTCGATCGAATACGCACGCCGCTTGGCAGCTGAAGAGGGCATCCTGGCGGGTATTTCCACCGGTGCCATCTTCTACGCAGCAACCCAGGTCGCAAAGCGTCCCGAGAATGCAGGTAAGACCATCGTGGCGATCGTCTGCGACTACGGCGAGCGTTATGTCTCCACCGCACTGTGGGAGCCTTTCAAGGACTAATTCCCCACAGAGGTGAACGGAAACCCGCTCAGCATTAGCTGAGCGGGTTTCTTGCTGGTTCTAGGAATAACTCAGCATTCGGTAGCCTTGTAGTTCTTATGCTCAATATCCGTGAAGACATCGCCAACGCGCGCTCACACGACCCAGCTGCACGCTCGTCGTTTGAGACCTGGGTCGTTGCCTCAGGGCTTCATGCTGTCTGGGCACATCGTTGGAACCACTGGTTGTGGAATCACGGTTTCAAGTTTTTAGCTCGTGTGGGCTCTCAGATCTCCCGTTTCTGGACTGGGGTTGAGATTCACCCTGGCGCCACCATTGGTCGCCGCTTTTTTATTGATCACGGAATGGGTGTGGTCATTGGCGAAACCGCGATCATCGGTGACGATGTGATGATCTATCACGGTGTCACTTTGGGTGGACGATCCTTAGAAAAAGGTAAGCGTCACCCCACCATTGGGAACAATGTCACCATAGGCGCAGGCGCCAAGGTTCTTGGCCCACTGACTGTTGGCCACAACAGCGCCATTGGCGCCAATGCAGTGGTGGTCAAGGATGTTCCTGCTGATTCGCAAGTAGTGGGTATTCCTGGCGTTGCCCGCCCACGCAATGGCATGGTGGCTGTTCCTGGCGAAGCTGTTGAAGAAAACGGCGGCCGTTCGTGGGTTGACCCCGCGATGTTTATCTAGACACCAAGGTTGAGCCCAAAGCGCAAAAGGCGTAAACTTAAGTCAGCAAAGGTTTGATTCTCTGAGAAATCCGACAATCATTCTGACCCCTAACGAATATGCTGCGGCAGTTAGGGGGTGCTTGCTTTAACTGGCGGAAGCATCCAGATAGACAACTTTCTCTTTGATTAAGTTCATGTATGTCTGATCGCCCCTTGCCAGTTCCTGCCTTATGGCTGAAGCTACAAGATCTGGCAGCCAGAGCAATCTCTCTGTAGACGGAGAGACTTGAAGCATTCGTGAGTTTCTTGGCACAACACCAAACTTTTTTGCTTTAGCAAGGGTCCGTTCATCCCTGATTATCAATGCATTCGGATTTCGCCTTTCGAGCACCGCTAGTTTGATTCCTTGATCATTGAACAAATACTGACTGAGTTTTATCAAAGTGGTTTCACGCGCTGCCTCAATATCTTCCTCACCAAATCCTGAATCCCCTAGGTGCGAAATAATTGAAATTTCATCCCCGTCAGCAAGATATCGGAGCATTTCAAGGACTTTCTCTCGACCAGAGACTGAAGAAAGATTTTCTGTGGTGTGCCAGTAATCAGATTGAGCGATTTGCGTCAAGTCTTCCCGCAGCACATCAAAATCTTGTGGATGTACCACTACACCTGACATCACATAAAACTGCTTCTCGCCAGGGTGCTCATCTTTTGCTCTAGAGGTCTCATCAATAAATGCAACAGGTAAATCGCCATTGCGAAGATACGCCTCTTTGAGAAGAGGAACCAAAGGAGATTGTTCGGTCATTCCACGATTTTGACATCAACCGCTGACAACTCAGGTCGGAATTTTAGGCGCGAGAAGCCTCGAGCGAATACTTGGCAATCTTGTGCTGATCATCCAGCGAGATGTTGAGTGCCCGGTGGATATTGACCCACTTGGTCCAGGCATAAGCAGGGTTAACAAACAACCAGTGCACCTTTGCCCAATAGCTGTAATCCTTGTCGCGGAGAATCTTGCCCCAGCAGACCAGTACATCTTTGACAGCGCGGAGCTTTGCCTGAGTCCAGGACAATGAAGCACGCCCCTCCCCGACGCGGCGCATTCCAAGGTTCTCGTCGAAGATACGCTTTCCGTATTCACTCAATGTCACGTCGTTTGAGTGCTCTACAACTGCAGTAGCTGCATAGGCCTTGCGGTAACCAGCTTCGAGGAGGTCGCGTGCAAATGCCATGTCTTCGGAGTAATTCACATCGCGGTAAGCAATGACGTTGAGTAAGAATTCACGGCGGGTGGCAGAGTTCACATCTGAATAGAACAACTCCCCTGGCGTGAGCTCGTGAGCTTTCGAAAGCGAACCATCAATGACGGTGGTTTCACCGTCAGGGCCACAGGCCCTGAAAACACCATCAATTTCATACTTCAGCAGTGGTGAGCAATTAGCTCGGGCTACGTGCTTGCCCACAACCCCCACACAGTCCAGACCGGCAGGGTTGAGTGGTGCCGTGATGTTCTTAAGCCAGTGGTTATCGGCGGGAATAGCGTCATGGCTCAAATAGGCAATGTATTTTCCACGGGCTAACTTAGCTGCAAGATTTCTAGTCTTTCCGTGGCCAAACTCTGAACCAGGAATCTCCACAAGCTTCACTGCTGGGTGGGTGCCAATAATGTCCAAGGTCGCATCGCTGGAGCCAGAGTCAATGATGAGGATTTCGAAGTTGCCAGCGTATTCCTGAGTTTCAACAGCTGTGAGAAGTCGATCCAGATACTTTTCCCCATTGAAAGTGGGAATGAAGACAGTTGCCTCAACCGTCCCCTTACTGTCAGGCGTGACGAGGGGCATTACTTCTTCTTGCGCTTGATGATCTTGTTGAAGGTGGCAACAACGTGAGCACCTGCGTCATTCCAGGAACCACCCTCTGCTGACTTCGCAAGAGAACGCGAATACTCAACCTGGTCGGGTCGATCCAACGCAGCAATGATGCGATCTGCCATGAGCGCAGGAGACAT
>JBEBAV010000063.1:0-6180 GCA_041158725.1 Actinomycetota bacterium | reverse complement strand
AGTATTGCTTCGGTGAGAACATCGAGGCTCTTGTCGAGGTCCGAGAGGACTTCACCCGTTCCCTCACGAGCTATGGAGCGCGCCAATTGCCACGCCGCTGCTTCACCGAGAACAGTGGCATCGGGGTCTCTCCCAATGAGTACCGCGTATTGAGAATAAATGCGGTTAGCGAATGAGTTGTAGGTGGTGACCGTGGCCTGGTCCAACTCATCCATCTGCACGGGAACAACCTTTTCAGCGACCAGCTTGGCAACCCGTTTCCGGATACGCTCCCCCAGCTCACCAGCTGCTTTACGGGTAAATGTCATACCCAAGATTTCGTTCACGTGGACCTTGCCGTTAGCAACGAGCCAGACCACACGGTTCGCCATGGTTTCGGTCTTACCGCTACCTGCACCCGCAATCACAAGTGCCGGCTCAAGTGGAGCCTCAATGATGGCTTGTTGCTCTGCAGTGGGGTCAGGCTGCCCTAATCGACGAGCTAGTTCAAGTGCACTGATCTGGACGTCACTCATGATGCCGACACCGCCGGTGCTGTGTGAATACGGAATTCATAACGAGTGTGGGGGTTGCCGCGTTCTTCTTCAATCACGATGGGGGCAGTGAATTCGTTACCTGCCATACCTTCGGCTGCCGTCTCGATACGTTCCCGAATGGTGCGTAGCTGCTCATCGTCATAGGCCTGTTGGGGCATCTCTTTATAGAGCTTGCCCTTGGTGCCGTTCGTGACATAGATCAACTTGGCCCCGCCATTGGGCGAGCCTTGAGGCACGTTCTCAAGAACTCCCTCAGTCAGTGCCAATTGGTAACACGCGAGTTGGGCATGTTCGGGCAAATCCTTGACGCGAGGTTCATACTTACCGGTTTTGAGGTCCACAATCACAACCTGACCAATGGCGTCCTGCTCTATACGGTCTATGTAGCCACGCAGTGTTGCGGAGCCAAGCTTCAGTGTGAATCCGCCCTCGGTTGCAAGAAGGGTTTTGCCATCATTCTTGAAGTTCTGCAGATATTCAGAGACGGCAGAGATCATTTTGCGAACGCGGCGACGTTCGCCCACACTGAGCCACTCTGCATCGAAAGAAAGCTCATGCCAGCGCTCATCCACAGCAGCCCACAGTGAATCAGCGTCGATGGCGCTGCCATCTGCACTGGCGTCTTCCATCACTTTGTGCACGATCGTTCCGATGCCCTGTGCGGAGCTGGATGTTCTGCCCACTACTGACTCGATGAACCACGCCAGTTGATTCTTTTCCCAAGTCTCAAGCTTCGAGGGTGAAACAGAGACGGTGTTTTCAGGATTACTGAGATCAACCAGTGGGGCATCTGTTGAGGGTTCGCGCAGGCCATACCACTCAGTAGGTGCAGCACCAGGAATCTCCGCAGCCGAGAGCTTGGCGATTGCACTAGCGAGCTGACTGCTGCGCTCGGAGGCTTCGCCTCGGCGCAGGGACAGCGTCAATGCTCGACGAAGTGACCCCACCAAGCCACGCAGGGTCAAGGGATACTCGCTCAATCCATTGCGCTCTGCTGTCTGAGCTTCTTCCGGGGTGGTTCCCGCCACAGCTTCCACGCGGCGAAGGAAGAGAGAGGGAAGAGTGTCGTCGTTTGCGGTAGCCGTGAGAATTACCGCTTGACGAGCCCGGGAAAGTGCGAGGGCAAACATGCGAAGTTCGTCGTCGAGTACGGCCTTGCGCGAGGCAGCAAAATCAATCTCAACGCCCACCGAATCCCCTGCTAGGTCTTGCGCATGAAGCAATGATCCCCGAGGCCGGAGGTTAGGCCAGAGATTCTCTTGCACGGCAGCTATAGCGACCACATCGAACTCTGTTCCAATCAGCGCAGAGGGCGTGCAGACCACTACTGCGTCTGCCTGTGCTTGGGGAGCCAAGGTGTCTTCAGGAACATCTGCATCCAACAACTCAGCGATAAAGTCAGCGGCAGGTCGATCTGGATAGCGCTCCACGTACCGCTTTGCTGAGGTAAACAGCGCCATCACGCCATCAAGGTTGCGGTTAGCGTCATCTGCAACGAGACCTGCACTGAGCGCTTCGTTACCCCAGGTCTTAGCCAGGCCACTTCGTTCCCACACAGTCCACAGCAGCTCCTCAATCGAGTTGCCTGCGGCACTCTCTGCACGAAGCATCTGCAGCGTTTCAGCAAAGCGTGCCGCGCGTCGTGCGGGAGCAAAGTCCAGGGTGACCAGATCAGCTGGCTGGGACAGCGCTGCAATGAGTAGCTCTTCACCTGTTCGCGAACCGCCTGAGGCAAGCTCATCATGCCGTAAGGCTAACCTCAGGCGTCTGAGATCGAGCACTGTGAGCCCCACCATCGGGGAAGTCAAGAGGTCATGAGCCACGTTGGGTGTCAACTCCATGCGCCCCATAGCGACTGCGATGGCGGCAATGAGATCCAGTGCAGCCGGATGTTCCTTTAAGGAGCGTTCGGACAGAAGAGTTTTTGTCGGCACCTCTGCCACAGCGAGTGCCCTGGCTATTTGTGGCACCAGCGAGCTAGTGCGCACCACCACCGCCATCTGCGACCAGGGGGTAGATCCCAGGATGTGTTTTTCCCGCAACAGGCGAGCAATAGCCGTAGTTTCTGATACCCGCGATCCACGTTCACACACATGAACGGGGTGAGTGACATCATCTGGGACGACAGAACCGGCTTTGCGTTGAGCTCCGGCTTCTGCTGTGCCCATCTCAGTGATTTTCTGGACAGCTGACCGAATGGCAGGCCCGTGTCGGTATACAGACTCAAGCACGAAAGTGTGTGCCTGATTTGCGTGTATGCCCAGTTCGACCGCAAAGCGACCTAGGAAATGGGGCACGGCACCACGGAACGTGGTCGATGTGATGTCGGGATCTCCATAAACGATCACAGGAACACCACGGTGGGCAAAGGCTCGCAGTATTCTCACCGAACCAGCGGTCAGCTCCTGGGCATCATCGACGAGAACCAATTCCACATTCGGCATCACGGCAGGATCTGCGAGCGCTGCAGCTCCGATGGCTAAAATCTCTGACGAATCAAAAGATTCGGTTCGGAAACCAGCAATGACGTCACGGTATTCTTTCCAGAAATCGGCAGCTGCTATCCATTCCGGGTGTTCACGTGTCTGACCGTGAACGCGCAGTTCGGCTGGACTCCACCCCATTTCGGTGCTGCGTGCAAACAAGTCACGTAACTCACTTCGGAATGCACGTCGTTGGCGCACTTCGGGAACCAGCGGGTCTGGCCAGGTAGGACCAGTGCCATCTTCAATATGACCGAGGAGCAACTCAGCAATGATGCTGTCCTGTTCACTTCCAGTGAGCATGCGTGGAGCGCTTTGACCCGAAGCGAGAGCCTGTTCTTGAGCGAGGGAGAAGGCAAGAGATCCAGGAGTGCGAGCGAGTGCTCCATTAGTGGCAATACCTAACCGGATACCTAGCGAATTGCGTAAACGACCAGCGGCAACACGGTTGGGGCTGAGCACCACGATGTTGTCTGGGTTGGTTCCTTGCGCCACGCGAGTAGCCACAAGTTCCGTAAGTAACGCAGTTTTCCCTGTACCGGGTGCACCGATAACTGCAGCAGAATCGCCGACGGCTAGAGCGAGTACCTGAGCTTGAATCTCATCAGGTGCAAACGGGCGTGCGGGGGCGATTTCACGCTGCACAAACCCCGTCTTAGCCACACACCTAAGCTACTGGGAACTACGGACACTCCCGCGGAAACAAGCCGAAGTAGTGGGGATGAGAATTAGTCGTTGGCGTGAAGCGCCGCGTTCTTTTCCCACTCGTTCATCAAGTGCTCGATCGCGTCGTGGAAACGCTGAGTAGGAACCCCCGGAGTGATGTCGCCAAAGTAGTGCTTGCACCAACGCGCAAGTCGAGCCTGTGCTTCAGGGTCATGCTCAATGGCATCAATCTGAGCAACGACATTGCCTGCCTTGTCAGCTTCAAGCCATTCGCAGTCACTGAGATAACCACCTTCGTCAATTTCCGCTTCAGGATTGACCGGGCGAGTAATGATCAGGGGCTTACCGGCAGCCAGACGGTCATAAACCATGGCCGAAATATCCACGATGGCCATATCTGCGACCGAGAGCTGCCAACCGAGTTCTGCACCCTCATCCACGATGTGTTGTGCCGAAGGATCGTGAGCATTTGCGCGACGAAGCAGGGACTTGATCTGATCATTCGCCTGGCCGTATTCAAAGTCCACAGCACCACTTCGAGGGTGCGGGCGATAAATCACTCGGTGGCGGCCAGTAGCGATGAGGGCCTCGACGAGGGCAAGGCCGTGAGTTTCGACAGAGCCATAGGCAGCTGCTGGTCGGTCCCCTTCCCAGGTGGGAGCATAGAGCACAACTTCACGGTCGTCGGGTTCAAAGGGAACCGTGCCGGTGTAGTGGTCAGCTTGTGGGCGGCCAATGGGGATGGCCCGCTTATCAAAGTCGTAATCCCAGAGAACGCGACCGAGGCGTTCACGGGCCGCATCACCTGCAATGAGGCTGTAGTCATAGGCCTTGAACTGGTTGGTGGTCATGTACATCTTGTCGGATTCACCATGGTTAATGAACACGTGGAAGCGACTTCCGTAACGGAACATCTGGAAGTTACGGGCATTTTGGTTCACATACAAAATGACGTGCAGGTCTTGATCTGCAATGAACTCTTCCAAATCCACCACGGTGCGCACATACGCAACCGGTATGGGTGACTCATCCAACATTTTGAGCGCACCAAGAGTGTTGCGGCTCAGAATCACCACGGGCCAGGTTTTGGAAAGAACTTCCAAGGGCTTGTACCACTGACGAACTTGGTAGAGATTGACTTCACCATCGGCGAAATAGACTCCAACCTTGAAGTTGTGCTCAGGTAACGGGTTAGCTTCAAGCTTGCGGGTTAGTTCTCGGCGGCGTAGTCGACCTTGTAGCGCTTTCGACAACAGGTTGGTTGCCGAACGTGCATCTTGAATCAAACCCATGAATTTAGCCTAACTTGTGAAAGAAATATGCCCGATGGCACTACAGAATCGGGAAACGACCAGCTTTAGTCATACGCCAGACCGTGAGCCATCGCATGCCCACCCGGCCGCCAGGATCGACTTTCCATCCTTCAACCCATCCCTGGAACCAGGGCCGTAACCCTGTTCCACGCGAACGAATCGAACGCACCAGCTGAACCCCGGTCCAGCTCAACACATAGAACGGAATGAGGATGCGAGGAAGATTGCGCTTGGCCAACCAGACACGGTTTCGAGCATTAAGTCGGTAGTAGGTTTCGTGACGAGTGGGGCTTGTCACCGGGTGGTGCACCACCATGTCACCGGCATACCAGACCTTCTTGCCTGAATTCCACACCCGCCAGGCCAATTCGATGCCCTCATGAGCATAAAAGTAGGGATCGCCCCAGCCACCGATGTCATCGAATACTTTTCGTGGCATCAAGACGGCAGCTTCCAACACCGAGAAGACATAACTTGACGTTGAGGCGTCACCTTTGCGCAGTCGAGGAATCCATCGGCGAGGAGTTTCTTTTCCAGTGGGATCGGTAATCCGGGGCTGGATGAGACCTCGTTCGGGATGTGCCGCTAGGGTGGCTATGCCTTCGGTGAGGAAGACAGGGTCAGCTAATTCTGCATCGTCATCGAGGAAGAATATGTACTCCCCCGACACTTTTTCAGCACCCGCATTACGCCCGGCAGGAATACCCACGTTCTCAGGCAAATACAGGCCTCGAACACCCGCAGGCAGGAACTCAGGACGCCAACCATTTCCCACAACCAGCACGTCTAACTGAACGAGTTGCTGTGCGAGCACGCTCCTGATTGCACGTGTGAGTTCTGCCGGCCGCTGCCCCATGGTGAGAACTACGACGCCCACTCGTGGTCGAACGCCGAAGTCTGTGCGACTAAACAGCCCGGACACGTGAGCTCGTCATGATGGCCACGAAGTGGCCAATGATGGCAAGTAGGGACAGGGGTAGAAGAACAGCCAGCAGGATTTGGCTGACGAGAAGTTCTCCCATAACCAAGCCCACAAGTGCAGCAATGAACGCAATGATGGTGAGCTCAACTGAGTGATAGATCCGGTGGAATGGAACAAAACGTGCCATGCGACGCAGTTTGGCAACCATGCCTGGTCGTGGTGCATTTGCTCCCTTGGCATCGGCCAGTTTGGGAAGATCT
>JBEBAV010000062.1:0-9497 GCA_041158725.1 Actinomycetota bacterium | reverse complement strand
TCCACACCAGCCCACGGAAGTTGGACCCAATTCAACTGAGGGTTCGCAGCAAGCACGTCGCCGAGTTGGGCAGATTTTGTATAGGAAAGCCAGACAAGACCTCGGGTATCTGGGCCGAGAGGTTGCAGGTCTCCCCCAGCATTGACCACAGCATCGCGGAATACCTGGCTTCCACCAATAGTGTTGTCGTCATGGTTTTCTGGCAGAACAGCGATAGGTCCGGCTGGAACGCGTGGAGCTGCAGCTGAGGCTTTTTCATCGCCTAAAACCGCATTGTGTTGAGGTATTTCACACACGCAGTCTTTGTCGCGAATCTTCATGGATTAATCCTCGCGCAGAGAGCGGCGCTTTGTCTCCAGTTCGAGCAGTTCACGTTGAATCTCTCGACTGACTTCACCCTGATCAACGCTCGTACGCTGCAAGCGGCCAACAAGTTCCGACTTGCGACGAACGAGGTCCCGCTCAATGAGAGAGATAACGACCCCTCGGCAGTAGATCTGAGTCTGCTCTGCGTTCTTCTGCGGCAATGGTGCAACAGCCAGCTGAGTTACCAATGGCTTGAAATCTTGTGGCAAGTCATTCTGGATACGGTCGAGCCAGGTTTCGCCTCCGAGTTCGTTCACGTTTGCACCAATGGCGTCCCGCACCGTAGCCAAGTTGGGATCCATGACCGCTGATTGCACCGCATCGGCAGCCAGTTCTAGACCGACGAGTTCCGGGTATTGAATCAGCGCCATCAACGCGTCTCGTTCAAGACGGCTTGACGGGTCATTCGTAAGCTCAAAAACACGTGGGCCCTCTGGTGTTGACGGTGCATCAGCAGAAGCCTCAGGAGCCCCGTTAGAAGGTTTTGGAGTGGCCGGGCCGGCGTAGCCCTGGCGGGCACCTTCGGAAGTGGTTTGCATGCCTTTAGAGCGTGAGGCCTTAACTGCGTTGGAGACAGCAACCTGTGCTTCAGAGACATCCACACCGGTCAGGCGGGCAAGCTCTCTGGTGTATCCGGGGCGAAGTGCAGAGTCACGAATATCTGCCACGACAGGTGCTGCTTCACGCAGTGCGGCAACACGACCTTCGACGGTATCGAGGTTGTAGTTCTTGAGCATCTGGCGGATCACGAACTCAAACATTGGCACTTTCGCATCCATGAGGTCTCGCACTGCTTGCTCACCACGCGCCAAACGCAGATCACAGGGGTCCAGGCCCTCTGGAGCAACAGCCACGAAGGTTTGTGCAGCAAAGCGCTGCTCTTCTGCGAAGGCACGCATCGCTGCCTTTTGACCAGCAGCGTCAGGGTCGAAGGTGAAGATTACTTCACCGAGACCTGAATCATCACCCATGATGCGACGAATCAGCTTGATGTGTTCCACGCCGAAACTGGTGCCACAGGTTGCAACAGCGGTCGTCACGCCGGAGAGGTGGGCAGCCATCACGTCTGTGTAGCCCTCGACCACGACAACACGGCGGGTCTTGGATACATCTCTCTTGGCCAGATCCAACCCATACAGCACTTGTTGCTTGTGATAGACCGGAGTCTCAGGTGTATTGAGATACTTTGGGCCCGGATCATCATCAAAGAGTTTGCGAGCACCAAAGCCAATGGTTTGGCCGGTCACGTCACGGATGGGCCAAATGACTCGACCACGAAAGCGGTCATAGACGCCCTTGTCGCCTTGAGACAGAAGGCCTGCCTGAAGCATTTCTTCTTCGGTGAAACCCTTGGACTTGAGGTGGTCACGCAATTCGTTCCACGCCTTTGGCGCATAGCCAATACCGAAGTGCTCGGCAGCTGTCTTATCGAAGCCACGCTCGCCCAGGAACTTGCGGCCTTCTGAAGCACCGGGAGTTGCCAGCTGGGCAACGAAGAACTCTGCCGCAGCCGTATTCGCAGCCAAAATGCGTGAGCGATTACCCGACTCGTTGGGCTTACCCGAGCCTTCTTCATAGTGCAGTTCGAAGTTGATGCGCTGGGCTAAACGTTCAATGGACTCCGTGAAGCTGAGGTGATCCATTTTCTGCACGAAGGTGTACACATCACCGGACTCCCCACAACCAAAACAGTGGAAGTATCCCACGGTTGGGCGAACATGAAAGCTCGGTGAGCGCTCATCGTGGAAGGGACACAGTCCCTTCATGGAGCCCACACCAGCGCTCTTGAGCGTGACATAGTCACCTATGACATCGGCGATGTTGACGCGCTGCTTCAGCTCTTCCACATCTGCTTGACGAATACGGCCGGCCATTAAGCAATCACCTGCGCAGAGTTGTTCCCACCACAGAGGCGGTTGTGCCAGGCAAAAGCCGACTGGTCGGTGAGACTTGCTACTTGGTCAATCACAATGCGACGACGGTCAGACTCGTCAGAAGTGTTGTTCCAGTCGTCTGCAAAGTGTCGATCGAGGACCTCAGGCCCCTGAGCAAACAGGGTGTTACAGAGATCTGTCAGAACTTCACGTTGGTGTTCGTATACAGGCTTGCGTGCTTTTGTCGTCATCACGAAAGCAGCAACAATGCCTTTGAGCACCGCAATCTCAGCACGAACATCGGCAGGGACGATGACATTACCGCCGAAGCGAACCAAATTCTGTTGCGGATATGCTTCACGGGTTGAGTGGACAGCTGCGTGAGCAAAGCGGCCAATCAACTGGCTGGTGAGGTTCTTCAGCTTTGCTTGCGAGATACGAGACCCATCCCAGTTGTCTAACCAGACATCGAGGTTGTCCAGGCGATCAAAGGCAGCAACAAGTTCATCATGGTTGAACTCGCCACCGATCCACTCAAACATGGAATCCACTAGTTCATCGTGGTTGACCCGGGCCCCTAATTTACCCGCATCGACATAGCCGTTGAATATGGCATCTTCAAAATCGTGCACAGAGTAAGCAATGTCGTCGCTTAAGTCCATGACTTGAGCTTCAATGCAGCGCTGACGATCAGGGGCGCCTTGGCGCATCCATTCGAAGACATCAAAGTCATCGGCATAGAAGCCAAACTTGGCACGGCCTGTGGGATCAATCACGGCCTGCTGCTCTGGCCAGGGATACTTGGTACTGGCATCCAGGCTGGCACGGGTCAGATTCAGTCCGAAGCTACGACCATTGGTGCCAAAAACTTTGGGCTCGAGGCGAGTGAGCAGGCGCAGGGTCTGTGCATTGCCTTCGAAGCCACCAATATCTGCACACCAGTCATTCAAAGCCTTTTCACCGTTGTGACCAAAGGGTGGGTGGCCAATATCGTGAGCCAAGCTGGCAGTGTCGACAACATCAGGATCGAGGCGCAGGCGCCCTGCAATTTCACGTCCCACCTGAGCAACTTCAAGTGAGTGGGTGAGGCGATTACGAGCAAAGTCCAGACCAGCTGTGGGGCTGAGAACCTGTGTCTTGGCAGAAAGCCTGCGCAGGGCGCTGGAGTGCAGCAGACGTGCACGGTCACGGGCAAAGTCTGAGCGGCGTGAGGAGTGCGTTTCCTCCAGCATGCGCTCCGCATCAAACTCGGAATATCCCGGCGTGATCGTCGGGATTGAAGCTGTTTCGTGAATGTGGTCAACCATTAGCCACCACTCGCATCAATTTCAGCATGGGCAACGACAGCCTTCTCAGCATCACTGAGGGACTGTGAAGCCAACCACTGGTCTGGCAAGGCAGGGCGCTTAGGAGTGCCCTGACGACCACGCTGCCCCTCAGCATCGGCCCCAGGGTATGGGGTTGACCAGTCGAGTTGGCCCAATAAATCATCGAGGTGCTGCAAACTGGAGACCTGAGCCAACTGAGAGCGCACATCTCCTCCCACGGGATATCCCTTGAAATACCAGGCCATGTGCTTACGGATGTCACGACAGGCGTGTTCTTCGGTGTCGAAGAATTCAATTAAGAGCTCCAGGTGTCGACGCAGCGTTGCTGCAACATAGCCGAGGGTGGGTTCGATGCGGTTACCTGGTTCTTGTAAACCTGCACGCTCACGGAATGCAGCGTCGAGTTCAGCAAAGAGCCAGGGGCGGCCGAGGCATCCACGACCGACGACAACACCATCACAGTCGGTCTGCTCCATCATGCGGATGGCATCTTCTGCAGACCAGATGTCACCATTACCCAGAACAGGAACACTCGTGATGGCTTGCTTGAGCTCACCGATGGCGTTCCAGTCAGCGTGGCCTGAGTAAAACTCTGCCGCAGTGCGACCATGCAGTGCGATGGCTGCCACTCCAGCACCTTCTGCCGCCTTGCCCGCTTCGATAAAGGTGAGGTGGTCAGCATCGATGCCTTTACGCATCTTGATAGTCAGAGGGATATCACCAGCAGCCTTGACCGCTTCCTCCACGATTTCACGGAAGAGATCCTTCTTCCAGGGAAGAGCCGAGCCGCCACCTTTGCGGGTGACTTTGGGAACGGGGCAACCAAAATTCAAGTCAATGTGATCAGCACGGTCTTCCGCAACCAACATGGTGACGGCCTCGCGGACTGTCTTAGGCGCAACCCCATAGAGCTGAATCGAGCGAATCTCTTCACTGGGGTGGGTTTGAATCAGGTGCATGGAGCCTGGTGTGCGCTCAACCAATGCACGCGAGGTAATCATCTCTGAGACGAAGATTCCCGAGCCCTGCTCGCGACACAGGCGACGGTAAGCCATGTTGGTTATCCCAGCCATGGGTGCGAGGACGACAGGAACTTCGGCCTGAATCGGCCCGATGTTCAAATTGCCCGCCCGGGCACCTGTCTTCACACTCGTCATCGTCATTCGCTCCTGTGTTTCAAGTATCCCACGTTGTGCCCTGGGACTGTAGCGGAATACGAAGGGTTAGTCCCTGTTTTCTGCAGCTTCTGTGAGTGCAGCAGCAAAGGTTGCAGAATCCTGTGCACCAGAGATGCCGTATTTGCCATCAATGACATAGAACGGAACACCATTGATGCCGTAAGCCTGCGCCTGGGCCATGTCTGCTTTCACTGCAGGGAGGAATTCTTCCTCGGTCAAGGAGCGCAGAACATCTGCCTCGTCCAGTCCAATTTCTGCAGCAAGCTTGGCAAGGTTTTCATTCTTGCCCACGTGCTCGCCGTCAATGAAATAGGCCTTGAGGAGGCGTTCTTTCATCTCCAGCTGCTTGTTGTGAGCTTTGGCGTAGTGGAGAAGTTCATGTGCCTTGACGGTGTTTGTTTGGTGCACAGCGTCGAAGTTGTAGTGCAGGCCCTCACTCTCCGCAATCCCCGTCACACGTTCAAGCATCTGGTGCACCTGCTCAACAGGCAGACCCTTGCGTTCACTCAAGTACTGAACAGGGTCACCCTCGTAGTCCACGGGAGTATCTGGAGCCAGCTCGAAAGAGTGGTATTCAATCTCCACGGGGCGACCATAAAGTTCAGCACCCTTCTCGAACTTACGCTTGCCGATGTAACACCAGGGGCATTGCACGTCGGACCATATATCAACCTTGATGGGTTCGGTCATGAGTAATCCTTTGCGACGAGTTCGATGATGGTGTGTGCAGCTGTGGCGGGTTGTGGCCGAACGGCCTTCACCAATGCTTCGATCTGTTCTGTGCGGTCAGGAAGCGTTCCAGTCTGAGCTTGGCTAATTGCATGCTCGACTTCCGCCATCGTGTGAACGGTGACCGTGGTTGCTGCCGCAATTTTTCCCAGGGGCGAGAAGTCCCAGTGCACTTTCTTTTCCCAGAAGATTGCTGGCTTACCAGTGACCAACGGATATTCAGCCAGGAATGAGACGCCATCTGTGACCAGTGCATCTGAGGCCAACAACAACGACGTCAACGGAGCACCCAGGTCTGTGAAAGTGTTGGGAAGTGCATCCCAGCGAGCCCGCCAGTCATCAACTTCCTCCTGAGTCATCACGTCACGATCAGTCATCGTTCCGAACAGGAAAGGATGTGGGCGGAAGACAATATCCATCTCTGGGTGAGCTTCGGCATAGGCCAGCATGGGTTCACGCTGACCATTGAAGTGACCAAAGTTCAACCAACGATCGGCATAACTGTGGTGTGGCGCCCATAAAAGGCGGAAAGGCTCTTTCTTTCCGGAAATTTCTCTCACAATAGGCCAGATTGAAGGCTTGTGACTCTTTGCCTCAATCAGGGCATCGATCTTGGGTGTTCCCGTTAGGTATGCATGCTCAGCCCGGCCGCTGGCATCAAAGGCGGCTTTAGTGTCAGGGTCCTGAAGGAATACCATGTGTGCCAGCTGATGTGTGGGCTGTGTGTACTGGTGTGGAGCAACACCAGACTCCCCCGGCTCTTGGACGAGTGAGGTAGAGAAGTAGGGAACGTAACAAACCTTGGTGAACTCGACGAGTTTCTCGATTTGGTAGTTCTTCTTGTAATTGCGCTGCCAGGGATAGTTCAAGAAGACATAGTCAGGAGCCAGTTCCTTGAGCTTGGCAAGGCCCTCTTTGCTCTTCTTGTAACGAAAGCGCTCGTGCTCTATTCCTTGAGAATCAAGGAAGGCACTGACCTTCTTTTCGTCACGGAACTTGTCATACCCAGTGAGCTTGCGGGGCAGAGAAACAACAAGTGGCTCGAAACGCGGATCAGCAAGCATGCCGCGATAGATCGCGTCTAGGGCATCCCAGGCTTCGAAATAGAACACCAGGAAGACCACTCGAATAGGTCTGCTCATGCCTCGACTTTAGGCGCTGAGAACACCCGTGCGCAGACTATTTCGCGCTGGGCTTATCCACTGCTCCACCGAAGCGGCGATCACGGCCCGCATATTGCTCAATAGCGTCCCATAGGTCCGTGCGCGAGAAGGCTGGCCAGAGCTGGTTGAGAAAGACCATCTCAGCGTATGCCGACTGCCAGAGCAAGAAGTTGGAGGTGCGCTGTTCCCCGCTAGAGCGCACAAAAAGGTCCACATCAGGCATGTCGGGAATGTAGAGATTCTTGGCCAGAAACTTTTCGGTGACCTTGCTGGGATTGATCTTTCCCGCAGCGACATCGTCCGCAATCTTGCGCACCGCGTCAGTGATTTCAGTTCGACCACCATAGTTCACACACATGGTGAGCGTCAGTGTCTTGTTCTTCTTGGTCAATTCTTCAGCGAACTGCAGTTCCTCAATGACCGATGCCCACAGCTTCGGTTTGCGTCCTGCCCAGCGCACGCGCACATCCCACTCATTGAGTTGATCACGACGACGGTGGAGCACATCACGGTTGAAGCCCATCAAGAAGCGCACTTCGTCAGGTGAACGCTTCCAGTTTTCCGTGCTGAAAGCATAGACACTGAGGTGCTTCACTCCAGCTTGGATTGCACCTGCAACAACGTCCAACAGGGCAGCTTCGCCAGCTTTGTGCCCTTCTACGCGGGTGAGGCCACGCTGGTTAGCCCAGCGACCGTTGCCATCCATCACGATGGCAACGTGGTTGGGGACAGCTCCATCGAATGCGGGCGGATAAATCCCAGTCCAGTCGATGGGCTTGTATTCGACTGCGTCTTTGTGCGTGTAGGGCTTACTCATTTCGCTACATGCTCCAAAGATCGAAGGGAACGTTCCAAATGCCACTGGGTATAGGCAGAAACTAGGGCAGATGCCTTGCTCCAATTCTGCTGGGTATGAGCTTCTGCCGCATCCCACTCGCCACGAACCAGCGCATCTAAGAGTTCAACAACCTCAGGAATGATGTGAGGAGCACCAGGAGGTGCACACTTCACGCAGACCATTCCACCGAGTTGAACCACAAAGCTCTCATGCGGCCCCACCTCACCGCAACGAGCACAGCTATCAAAGGTGGGGGCCCACCCAGCCAAGCTCAATGCGCGAAGCAAATAGGAATCAAGGGTGAGCTCAGTGGGGTGTTCCTGGCGCGAGAGAGAGCGTAATGCGCCGATCAGCAACAGGTATTGCTGGGGCGAGCCTTCCAGCTCGGTGACCTTGTCTGCCGTTTCCACCATCACACTGGCGGCAGTGAAACGAGGATAGTCATCCACGATGTCAGCGCCATAGGACGCAATGGTCTCTGCCTGCTGAATTGTGTCGAGGCTCTTGCCCTCGTAGAACTGGATATCGGCGACCATAAATGGTTCTAAACGTGCACCAAACTTCGACGAAGTTCTGCGCACACCCTTGGCCACAGCTCGAACCTTGCCGTGTCCTTTGGTGAGCAAAGTGACAATGCGGTCTGCTTCACCGATTTTGTGGGTGCGAAGCACCACACCTTCGTCACGGTAGGTGGGCATTAGAGGTCTCGTTGAATATCGACAGGACCTGTCAGATCAGTGGGGCGCACCAACTTAGGGTTGCGCAACGACTTCAACATGCGCTGTTCCGGCAACGACCAACCAAATCGAACAGCAAGTAATCGCAACACTGTCGTCACGGCAACACTGATCGGGACACTGATTTCCAAGCCAATGTTTGCCTCGTTGAAGCCCAGAAGAACGATAGAACCCGCTGCCGCCGCAATGGCATAGAGCGAACCGACGTGCATCACGGAGATAGGCATGTTCAGCAGTAGATCTCGAATGAAACCACCGCCCACAGCAGTAATCACACCGACAAACAAGGCGGGAACAAAAGGAAGTCCAGAGACCAGCGCAGCTGTGGTTCCCAACGCGCCAAACAATCCCAAAGCCAGCGCATCCAGAACTGTGATCAGCCAGTCAATACGACGGAAGATTCGTGCCAAGAACATGCCCAACAGTGCGGCTATGAGAGCGGTGAGAATGTACCAGTTTTCGGTGAGGGCAACAGGTAGACGGTTTAGCAGGATGTCGCGAAGGAATCCCCCGCCAAGTCCGGTTGCGATACCTATGACAGCAACCCCAAAGAGATCTAATTTGCGATCACGAAAGCCAGACGCATATATTGCACCCTGCAAACTAGCAACGCCAATAGCGAGTCCATTGACCCATTCGGGCACATCAATTGGCTCTGCAATCAGCATGGTTACAGGTTACGCCCAACAGAAAGACTGCGCTTCAAAGCGCGCCAACTCTTTATTTACTTGACTTGTTGAACTGTGAGAATTAGAGAGGGTATTGCTGGACGAGTGGGGTTAGTGCCGGCGGCACCAGCCAGAATTCTCATGTTCACATCCGGGGTGGACCACATCAACTGGACATAGTCACCCGCATTCACGCTGATCATAAAATTCCATGCGGCAACGGATCGTTTTGTTGCGTCAAGAGTGATGTTGGTATTCGACCAGGCAACATCTGCACCGTTTTGACGTAACCAAATACTTGCGTCATCTGATCCAGCATCTGTTTTATCCATCTGGGCAGAGAATTGGATGTTATAAACACCAGCAGCGGCAAAAGTGATTCTCGATCCCGAAACAACACTGACGCCCTGAGCGATAACTCCCCCAACACCATTTGTTGATTGATTCATTGACATCGCTTGAGCAGTATTTGCGGAACTCAGCGTTTGTGTTGTTGTGTCGTAAAAAGACCCATAAGCAAATGAGGGCATTGGTCCAGCTGGGCCTTGCGGTCCTGTAGCTCCTGTTACCCCCTGTGGCCCTGTTGGTCCTTGCAGGGTTGCAGTGGTTTGTGTTG
>JBEBAV010000061.1:0-14221 GCA_041158725.1 Actinomycetota bacterium | reverse complement strand
CACAGCATCGATGGTGTCTGGCGGCACCGGAAATGGTTCACGGTTGCGTTCACGCAAGGTTTTGTATCCCTGGAATAGACCGCAATCTACAAGAATGCGTTTCCCTCCTGACTCAATCAGGTATTTGCTTCCGGTAACTGTCCCAGTTCCCCCAAGGAAACGGAGCGTATGCTCTGGTCTCTTCATATTCGTCAGACTACTCCTGCTCCCGGACCATGGTCAGTGGCATCCCCAGCCCGTGGTAAACTTGTAACACCGACGCGGGGTGGAGCAGCTCGGTAGCTCGCTGGGCTCATAACCCAGAGGTCGCAGGTTCAAATCCTGTCCCCGCAACAAAAGAGAAAGCCCTTCCTCACGGAAGGGCTTTCTTGTTTCTTCAGACGAGTATCGTGGAAACGTGACCAGAAGCCACTACACCCTCAACGAAGACCTCCAACTTGCCCTGCAACTTGCAGATGCAGCGGATGAGATTTCCCGGGCGAGATTCCTCGCGATGGATCTTGAGGTGAGCACCAAGCCGGACAAGACTCCAGTTACCGATGCCGACCGCGCCGTTGAGCAGGCCATCATTGACATTCTCAGCCGCGAGCGCGGTGAAGATTTCATGCTCGGTGAAGAATTCGGCGAACAAGCAGGCACGGTATCTGAACACCCTACGGGCACAGCGGATCACCCTCACCGCCAATGGATCATTGATCCAATTGATGGCACCTCAAACTTCTTGCGCGGTGTTCCCGTGTGGGCAACACTCATCTGCCTGGCTATTGATGGTGTTCCTGTGATCGGTGTGGTCAGTGCTCCTGCACTGGGTAAGCGCTGGTGGGGCTCCAAGGGCAATGGTGCGTGGGTTGATGAGTCTCGTGATCCACTCGCGAATGTCCCCATCCCTGCCGAGCTCTCTGAATACCTTGAGCAGCCCATGGTCGCTGTTGCTGCACCACGCAAGCTTGAGGTTTCTGGCGTGAAGGACTTGGCTGATGCCAGCATCAGCTACAACTCACTTCAGCAGTGGGACCAGGCTGGCTATCTCGACGAGTTGGTGAGCCTCAGCCGTAAAGTGTGGCGGACACGTGCCTATGGCGACATGTGGTCCTACATGATGGTGGCCGAAGGCATCCTGGATGTCGCCGGAGAATTCGATCTCAAGCCTTATGACATGGCTGCACTCATGCCCATCGTCACCGAGGCAGGCGGAACTTTCACGTCGATTGAGGGTCACGCAGATGTGTGGCACGGAAGTGCCTTAGCAACCAATGGGCAGCTTCACGCTGCGGTGTTGGCTGAACTAGCTCGCTAGTTTTCCTTCGGCTTTGAGCCGAGCAATTCGAACGCGGGCAGCATCCTCCGAGGTTGAGGAGGGTCCCAGCAATGCTCGCAGCATTTTGAGGATGATTCCGGTAAGCCAAAATGCTGGCCACCAGGGCTTCTTCAGGCCCAAAATCTTGCGATATTCCTCAGGAATGCTGGCCACTGCCCCACCAAACATGATCCGATAAAACGGCATCATGCTGCGGCGCAGCGGTGGTCGCTTGAGGAATTCGATTGTTTCCTCCACACGTTCATCGTGCTTGAGAATTCCATCCGTATTGAATTGGTGCAGCGCAGCAATGAGCTCTGCTTCAGATCGTGGTGGGTTGGCAACACCCACGAGCTCACCGGCTTTCGACCATTCACTGACATAGTGATCAGCACCACCGGGGATGCCTTCACCCCAGGCTTGCTGACAGCCCAAAAAGGCGTCAGTGAAGACCACATGAACCCAATAGAGCAGTTCAGGGTCGCCGGCCGAATACGGGCGCTCTATGCCCTGCGCATCGATATAGGTGCCCTTCACACGGTCATGGAACTTGGCCACACGCGAGGATTCATATTCCGCCAACTTGGTGTCACCAAAGGTGACGGTGATGAGCCACTGAATAGTTCCAGCTAGACGCCCCAGAGGGTCTTCTTTGTAGCGAGACCAGTCGTGCACACCAGCCATGGCACCGGGGTGGAGAGTCTGCATGAGCAGGGCGCGAATACCGGCAACCATGGTGGGCATTCCGCCGTGAACAGCCCAGGATGCCGACCCTGGGCCAAAGAAGCCCACGTCTTCGCCTTCTTCGATGTTTTTCACCCAGTAGGGAGTCCCTGCAGTGTCTCCCGAGAAGGTTTCCAGCAGGTGTGAGCGAATACTGTCGCTAAAGCGGCTCATGCGTCGAGCTTGGAGTTGCTGTCTAGTTTGTGCCAGGTACGGTTGTGATAGACCAGCGGGTGTGCCGAGCTAGCATCCAACTCTGAGCTTCCTTCAGCAGGAGTCTTGGCCTCAAGAGCTTCAATCAAGAACACCGTGGAATTACCCGCCTTGAGCTTGTTCACGGTTCGGCCACGAATCCAGGCGTGGGCTTCGGAATAGACAGTTTCACCCGTGGGCAGTTTCTCCCAGGCGATGTCTTCAGGGAAACGGTTTGCTCCGCTCGTCGCGGCAAGCTGTGCCAGGTGCAGCTGATCAGCACCGAGTAAGTGGACCACAACGGTCTTAGCTTCGGTGATAGTGGGGGTGGCTGAGGACTGTGCAGATGCTGAAAACACCAGCAGTGGTGGCTCGGCACTCACTGAGAACACACTGGTCACCGTCATGGCGACGGGACCATTCCCGGCGTCAGCGGTGACAATCGCAACACCAGCAGGGTGGTTGCGGAAAGCAAGCTTGAATTCCTCAGCAGAGAGCACCTCAACATCGTGAGGAGGGTCGATGATGCCATCCTGAATAATCGGCAAGTTCTCTGTGGGCGCATTGTTTGTCATGGTTTCTCCATTGTTTCACCCCGCGAGCCACGTTAGCCTCAGAGGTATGAGCTTGAATGACATCGCACTCACCACTCTGGATGGAAAACCCACAACCTTTGGCGCTTATTCCGACAAAGTGGTGTTGGTTGTGAACGTAGCAAGTCGGTGTGGTTTATCTCCCCAGTATCAGCAGCTGGAAGAACTTCAGAAGAAGTATGGAGGACGAGGCTTCACCGTGGTGGGGATTCCCTCCAATCAGTTCCTGCAAGAACTGAAGAACAGCGATGACATTGCCGAGTATTGCTCCACCACGTGGGGAGTAACTTTCCCCATGATGGAGAAGGCCAACGTCAACGGCCGCAAACGTCACCCACTCTATGTAGAGCTGGTCAAGGCTAAAGACTCTTCCGGCAAGGCCGGTCCGGTGATGTGGAATTTCGAGAAATTCCTAGTTCTTCCCTCAGGTGAGATCAAGCGTTTCCGCCCCACCACCAAGCCTGACGATCCAGCCATCATTGCGGAGATTGAAGCGGCACTGCCGAACTAGAGCCTAAGCAAGAGGGCCCCTGGATAACCAGGGGCCCTCTTTACTGCGTGAAGAAATTACATCTTCTCCGCTTCAGGATCCTTCACGCCTTCTTCGACGATTCCCTGTGCGAGCAGAGCTAGGCGACGCTCTTCAAGACGACGCTCGAACTCTGCCTGACCTGCTGCGATGAATTCATCGCTCAGAGGATAGTTCTCCACACGAGGCTTGCCGTGGTACTTCTCGATGTAGGCATCGAGCTCGGGGCCAGACTCCCATGAAGTAATGAGGCAGTAACGAGGCTCATCACCCTGGTGCCATACTGCGTGCCAGAAGCGCTGAGTGTCCACGATGAGCTGTGCACCTGCAGGAAGAGGGATACGGATCTCAGTGGAGGGGTCCAGTCGGTCCTCACGCAGAATCATCATCGAGTCTGGGTTGTCAGAGAGGTTGAAGAAACCACGAACAATCCAACCGGTGCCGTCTGGGTTCAGACGGTTGTTGTCGTCCTGGTGCATGTTGTAGAGCGCATCAGAGTATTTGTTGGGCTGAAGTTCAATGACACGGCAACGACCAATGTTGGAACCGGGCTCTTCAGCGCGCTTCTTAAGAATCGGGGCAAGATCAATGTTCTTCTGAACCCAAACACCATCCTTGTCGGTGCGAGGAGGGGTGTGGTTCCAGAAACCGTTGCACTCCATCTCACCAAAGGCAGAAGCCAGAGGGGCGAAACGGGTAACACCGGAAGACTTCCAGTCGACATATTCAATGTCGAGCCATTCCTTGGGGTCGGCAGCCTGGTCATAGCTGTCAAGGACAACGTAACCAGTTTCTTCAAATGCCTTGAGGCGGTTGTAGCCCATGAAGTGGGTCCCTTTCAACAACGAGCGCACACGTTTTAATACGCTCAACTGAGGGCAACGCTACCACTGCAGAGGCACCCATAACGGGATTCTGTGGGCGTTCTCAACCAATCCACCTTCTGCGTGTCTACTGTCCCATCCTCCATACAGAATCCCGCAACTCATTGTTCCTCGTGAGCTACGTGAAAGTTATAAATGAGTGTGCACAACACATCCCTCGAGGACTCCCGCAGCACAACTGCCCAGAGTCACTCGCTACTTGACGATATTGTCGGCATTTCTGCCTCTGCCCTGCTTGCCTCAGTCGGCATCTTCTTGATGGATAGTGGCCATGTGGTAACCGGAGGTATCGCTGGATTAGCGCTGTTAATCAGCTACGCCACTCCCCTCTCATTCAGCGTGGTGTGGATTATCGCAAGCCTTCCTTTCCTGCCGTTAGCAGTGTGGAAGAAAGGCTGGAACTTTACGCTGCGTAGTCTCATCGCCATCGCCCTTGTGTCGTTGTTCACGCAGCTCGTTTCCTCCAACATGGGTCCACTCGAGATTGACCCACTCTTTGGAGCTGTCACCGGCAATGTTGTTGCCAGTATCGGAGTGCTGGGGCTCTTCCGCCACCGTTCTTCCCTGGGCGGGTTCAACGTGGTGGCACTGATTGCTCAGGAGCAGTACCGCTGGCGGGCCGGTTATGTGCAATTGGCCATCGACCTCACAATTGTGGCGGGGGCGTTCTTCGTTGCTTCACCGATTGTTGTTCTTTATTCAGCTGTGGGAGCTTTCGTTTTCAACTTCATTCTCGCGCTCAATCACAGAGAAGGCCGTTATAACGGCTAACTTAGCCGTCGACTGGGTGAGCAGGGCTATCAATAGTGAGTTGGTAGAAAGCTAAATCCTGCCACTGGCCGAACTTGAACCCAACCTCAGGAAGTGTTCCCACATGAACAAAGCCAAGCTTTTTGTGTAATTCGATACTGCCGATGTTGTCGGCAGTGATTCCGCCAATCATGACGTGGAGTTCACGCTGCTTGGCAGCATCAATGATCAGTTCAAGAAGCCTCCTCCCTAAACCTTCACCCCGGTGATCCTTGTGCACATACACCGAGTGCTCAACGGTGTATTTGTTGGCGGGGAAAGGCCTAAACGCCCCCATACTGGCAAAACCGACAAGTACGTTCTCTTGAGTGACCACGCCAATGACGGGGAAGTTTCCCACTCGTTTGGTCTCAAACCACGACACCATGTTCTCTGGCGTGCGGGGCTCGTAATCGAACAGTGCGGTGGAGTTCAAGATGGCGTCATTGAAGATTTCAAGAATGGCCTTGCCATGTTCTTCCAGCGTGCAGTCCACGACACGGTAATCAGCCATGAACAGTAGTCAAGCAGATGACGGCGAAGAGGAAGAACTCACACAGCGCATGATGTGCAACCACAAGTGGTGGAGATGGGGGGAATTGAACCCCCGTCCACTGCTGAAATTGTGAGTCTTCTACGGGTGTAGCTGATTAGAGGCGTTCTACTTGGCTCCGACCTTTGTTACCAGCATCTAAGTCGACAAGCCCAGTCTGAGTTAAAGTCCCGCAGTGCCCTCAGGCATAACACTGCAGCAAGTCCCCTTCATGACGCCAGAACACGGAACGGGGACATTTCCGGTCTGACGGACTTCAGGCTCGCTTAGGCAGCGAGGGCGAAGTCGGCGCGGTTAGATTTTGCACCTATTTTTTGCAGAGGTCGTTAACGAGATATCCCTGCATCCTCGACCCGCTTCTCTCCCGCTTGCAGGCAATGTCGAATCCGATCATCCCCATGAGAGTGCGTTGTCACATCATGCGCTGTTGAGTTTTCTATGCGAGGAAGCCTCGCTCTGGCGCGTATTTCAGCGCAGTTGAAGTGTATAACGCGAAGCTGGGAAAAAGTATTCCCGCTTATGCCTTACTCACCCATGTGTTTACGAGCGGAGATAGCGCGATCTGCTTCGCGCTTATCTTGACGCTCACGCAAGGTCTGACGCTTGTCGTATTCCTTTTTACCCTTAGCCAGGGCTAGCTCAACCTTTGCTCGCCCGTCGCTGAAATACAGCGAAAGGGGAACGAGAGTGTAGCCACCCTCTTTGACCTTGTTTTGAAGCTTGAGAATCTCCTGCTTGTGCATCAACAGCTTGCGCTTTCGACGAGGAGCATGGTTGTTCCAGGTTCCTTGCGTGTATTCCGGGATGTGCACGGCATCGAGCCATGCTTCGCCGCCTTCGATGAAGGCATAGCCGTCTGTGAGGGATGCACGTCCCTGGCGCAGAGACTTAACCTCAGTCCCCCACAACACCACACCACACTCGTAAGTGTCGATGATGTTGTAATCGTGACGGGCCTTACGGTTGGTGGCAACAACCTTCTGGCCTTGTTCCTTGGGCATTGCACACCTCCTTCAGCTTTCGTTGCGCAAACCCCTAGTTTACGCGTCTGAAGGAGTGGCTAGATCTTGAGGTAACGGGTGATGGCGAAGTTGGCAGAGATAGCAGCCAGCAACGAACCCACAACGACAAGGATTGGCACCACAATCAACGCTTCTGAGATTCCCACGAATGAGGTCAGCGGAATGTTGACGGCGAGATAACCCTGTACGAAGAAGTGGACGATTCCTACAATTGCTCCACCTGCGAGGACTGAACCAACTAGAGCAGCAAACACACCTTCCAGAATGAAGGGGGTTTGGATGAATCGGTTCGACGCACCAACCAGACGCATAATGCCAAGTTCACGACGACGCGAGAAAGCCGACAAACGAATCGTGGTGGCAATAAGGAGCACCGCAGCAATGAGCATCAACCCTGCCACACCAATCGCGGTGTAGCTGGCGGAGTTGAGGATCGAGAAGATTTGGTCGAGGTAACTGCGCTGATCAGTTACGGCTTCCACACCCTTTTGTGAAGAGAGTGCCTCAACCAGAACGGCAGATTGTGAAGGATCCTTCAGGTTGACCCAGAATGTCTCATTCAGCTGGTCAGCGGTGACATATTCGGCGACAGGGTTGCCCTTGAACTGTTCCTGGAAGTTCTTGAAAGCAGCTTCGTGATCTTCGAAGTAGAACTTGTCAATGAACGGGGCGAGTGTGGCACCCGAGAGTGCTTCCTTGACGGCATCAACTTCGGTGGCAGAAGCTGCTCCATCGAGACAGTTCTCGCCAGCAGAGACATCAGTACAAAGATAAACAGCTACCTGTGCTTTGTCGTACCAATAGTTCTTCATCTGGCCGATCTGCATCTGCAGCAAAATCGCCGTGCCCACAAAAGTCAGGGAGATGAATGTCACCAGGATGACAGAAACAACCATGGAAAAGTTACGACGCAGACCGTTCGCAACTTCTGACCAAATCAGAGAGAACCTCATCGAACAGGCCCCACATTCTGGTCATCATTGCCAGCCTGCTTTGCTCGCTGCTGCGCCTGAATACGAAGGCGTTCAGTAAGTGGCAAAGAACTCAAGTCCACCTGAGGCTTTGTCAATGGTTCGCTTTCCTGTGCCGCTGGAGCAACATCCTGGAAGGCGGGTGGATCAAGTCGCTGAACTGGGCGTGAATCGTTCATGCCAAAGAGTTCACTCAGGTCGCCCAGGTCATCGATTTCACCAGTGTCATAGGCACTTGGAATCTCTGGAACGGCATCCATAGTGATTTCATCAACTTGCTCGAAAACTGGAGTCGGAACCACGATGTCAGTGGTCTCGATGATCTGTGGCTGCTCTGAAGCAGTCACGATGCCCTGGGGGCGAGTGGTTGCAGCCATTGCTGCAGCCGCCGCGGCAGTGTGGTCACCCGTTGAGTTGATGGTCGCGTCTGCGCCTACGATTGGCAAAGCTGCGGTGTTGCCATAACCGGATTCACGTTCATCACGAACAATTTGACCGGCAACGAGTTCAATCACGCGCTTTTGCATGCGGTCTACGAAGTCTGCTGCGTGGGTAGCCATCACAATGGTGGTTCCCCCGGCATTAATGCGCTCGAGTAAGGCCATGATGCCTGCGCTTGTTGCGGGGTCAAGGTTACCGGTTGGCTCATCAGCCAGTAGCAGGGCGGGCTTGTTCACAATCGCACGTGCGATAGCCACACGCTGCTGTTCACCACCGGAAAGTTCGTGGGGGTAACGCTGAGCTTTACCAGCCAGGCCAACCATTTTCAGGACGTCAGGGACAGCTTCCTGAATAAAGCCGCGAGACTTACCAATCACCTGAAGGGTGAAGGCAACGTTGTCAAAGACTGTCTTGTTGGGAAGAAGGCGGAAATCTTGGAATACAACACCCAAGTTGCGTCGGAAGTAGGGAATCTTTCGATTTGAGATCGAACCTAGATCCTGACCAAGCACGTGAATCGAGCCGGAGTTGGGCTTATCTTCCTTGATCATCAAACGCAGGCAGGAAGATTTACCAGAACCAGATGCGCCCACAAGGAAGACGAACTCTCCGCGCAGAATCTCAAAGTCAACGCCATTCAAGGCGGGACGCGAGGAACCTGCGTACTTTTTGGTGACCGTGCTAAAGCGAATCATGACTCAATGAGCCTAAGCGGGAGCCCCCTCAAAAAGCTGAAAGGCGCGGGCGTGCCGACGAACCGGTAACCTTGAGATATGCGCAAGTTCTTATTCAATGCCAGTGTCCTGGGAGCTCTTTTTGGTGGCTTCACAGCTCTGCGTGCAACCTTGCGTGGACCTCGAGACTGGAGACTGATTCTCGTCTGGCTTGGGTGGGGTATTTCTGTCACTCTCGCTATCGCTGATGTGGCTGCAGAAAACAAAGAAGAAGAGCTCGAAGCCGAGCCTTACGACTTCTAAACATGATTTCAACATCCATCAAAGGTGCTGATCCGCACGAGTATGACCACTCCCACCCTGATCTAGCTGGTGGCTGGCTCCGCGCATCTGTTTTTGGTGCGATGGATGGTCTGGTTTCCAATATCGCGCTGATTGCCGGTATTGGTGCAGCCGGTGCAAATGCACAAACAGTTGTCATTACTGGTGCTGCTGGACTTGTTGCTGGCGCATTCTCGATGGCGCTAGGTGAATACACCTCGGTCAAAACAGCCAACGAGCAGGTTGATTCGGAACTGGAGATTGAGCGCCAAGCACACGCCCGTAACCCCGAAGGTGAAGAGAACGAACTCGTGCTCAACTTCATCGAGATGGGCATGGCAGAAAAGACTGCTCGTTTTGCTGCTGCTGAAGTGCACCAAAACAAGGAGCAGGCTGCGCGCATTCACATCGCGCAAGAACTCGGCGTGGACCCCGACTCCAAGCCCTCCCCCTGGACTGCGGCTGTGTCCTCCTTCGCCATGTTTGCTGCGGGGGCATTCATTCCGCTCATTCCCTATGCGCTCGGTTTTGAATCACTTGCGTTGGGCCTGGGTGTTGGTGGCGTTGGCCTCCTTGTAGCCGGCGGTTTGGCCGCCCGCTTCACTCGCAAGTCGTGGTGGAAGAATGCACTACGTCAGCTTTTGTTTGGTTCTATAGCCGTCACTGCTACCTACCTCGTTGGTTCTTTGCTCGGTGTAAGCGGAGCCTAAGCTCCTGTGCAACAAGAACTTATTCAGTGGTTTGAAACCGAGGGTAGAGATCTACCTTGGCGCCAACCAGGCTTTACTCCGTGGGGTTCACTTGTTTCAGAGTTCATGTTGCAACAGACCCCGGTCTCTCGTGTCATTCCTCAACTTCAGGAATTCTTGGAGCGTTGGCCAACTCCTCATGCATTAGCAGCATCTCCCTCCGGCGATGCTGTGCGAGCGTGGGCAAACTTGGGCTATCCCCGAAGAGCACTGTGGTTACACGCCTGTGCTGTGACCATCGTGGAGAAATACAACGGCGAAGTCCCCACAGATGTTGATGCGCTCCTGTCTTTACCTGGAGTCGGTCCCTACACGGCGCGTGCAATCGCCGTCTTTGCATTTGGCGCCCACGAACCAGTCGTGGATACCAACACTCGACGCGTGATAGCCCGGCACAACCAGGGCAATGCCGATCAAGGGCCTCCGTCAACAAGGCGTGACTTAGATGCTATGGCAGCGTTACTGCCCTCACCTGAGCTCTCCCCCGCCTTCAACGCCGCAATCATGGAACTCGGTGCTCTGATCTGCACAGCACGCAATCCGCTGTGTGAGAAGTGCCCCATTGCTCGAACGTGTGCCTGGAAAAACGCCGGTTATCCCGAACACGTGGGCCCCAAGAAGATTGTTCAAAAGAAATACGAAGGCAGCGACCGCCAAGCACGCGGAGCAGTGATGAAGATCCTGCGCGAAAGTCACCGAGTAGTTACAGGTCAGGAACTCAGCGAGGCGTGGTCTGACTCTGCTCAGCTTGGGAGAGCAATCACGGGACTCCTCAAAGACGGGCTCATTGAGCTTGTCGCTGATGACAGCTATCAATTGCCGGCGTAGAGTTTGACTATGAGCGATCAAGAATTTCGTGACATTGCCAAGAAGCGCCTCAAAAAACAGGCTGAATTCAAGCAATACCTCTGGATATGGGCTGGAGTATCCATCCTCCTCACAGTTATCTGGTTCCTGACCAGCCCTGGATCGTATTTCTGGCCGATCTGGGCAATGTTTGGAATGGGAGTTGCAGCACTGTTTTCTGGCATTGATGCCTACGGTAAAAAACCAAAGATCATCTCAGAAAGCGATATCGACGCTGAGGTAGAAAAGCTCAAAGGCAACAAGTAGCACCGATTTAAACACAAAGGCCCAGAAAAATCTGGGCCTTTTGTTTTAGTCTTCTTCGTCGTGTTCCCGAGGCTTCACATAAGGATCAGCATCACCGGCATACGTGGCCTTCTTTGCGAGGGCTTCAACCTCTTCGTCCTGAGCGTGTGCCTTGGCCAGCAAGTCATCAATGGACTTAGCCGAGTCAGGCAGTGCATCAAGAATGAACTCGATGGTGGGCGTCAGACGAACGGTGAGGCCGCGACCTACCTCGCCACGAATACGTCCCGTGTTGGCTTTGAGGGCAGCAGCAGTTTCCTCGCGCTCCTCGTCAGTGCCATAGACGGTGTAAAAGATAGAGGCGTGCTGAAGGTCGCCAGTCATGCGAACGTCAGTGATCGTGACGAAACCCAGACGGGTGTCCTTGATGACGCCGCGCTCTAGTGCCTGCGCGACAATGACCTTAATGAGCTCACCGAGCTTACGAGCTCTCGCGTGATCAACCATGATGTTCCCTAACCTGATAGTGAAGAGGGGCCCTGTTGTAAAACTACAACCTGACCCCTCTTGCGCACTTAGACGCGGGGCTTTTCCTTGAGTTCGATAGTTTCGATCTCATCGCCGATCTGGATGTCGTTGTACTTACCCAAACCGATACCACATTCGAAGTCCGTGCGAACTTCGGTGGCGTCATCCTTGAAGCGACGCAGCGACTCGATGGCCAGGCCATCGGCGATAACGATACCTTCACGGATAACGCGTGCCTTGGAGTTACGTGTGATCGTTCCGCTGCGGACAATACATCCGGCAATGTTGCCGAACTTGCTGGAGCGGAAGATCTCGCGAATCTCTGCAACACCGGACTGAACCTCTTCGAACTCAGGCTTGAGCATGCCCTTGAGGGAGTTCTCAATGTCCTCGAGTGCCGAGTAGATTACCGAGTAGAAGCGGATGTCAACACCCTCACGCATGGCACGTTCACGAGCCTTGGTGTCGGGGCGAACGTTGAAGCCGATGATGACGGCGTTGTCCACGGTCGCGAGGTTAACATCGCTTTCGGTCACTGCACCCACACCTCGGTGGATGATGCGCAGCTGAACGCTGTCATCAACTTCGATCTTGAGTAGGGACTCTTCGAGCGCTTCAACAGCACCGGAAACGTCACCCTTGATGATGAGGTTGAGGGACTCAACCTTGCCATCCTCGAGAGCCTTGGTGAAGTCTTCCAGCGAGATGCGCTTGCGAGCCTTAGCCAGCTGAGCGTTACGCTCAGCAGCTTCACGCTTCTCAGCGATCTGACGAGCAGTGCGGTCATCCTCGGTGACGAGGAAGGTGTCACCAGCGCGTGGCACGGAAGACAGACCCTGAACCTGGACGGGACGTGAAGGCGTTGCAGCCTCAACAGCCACACCGTTCTCGTCGACCATGGCACGAACACGACCGTAGGCGGTACCTGCAACGATGGCGTCACCGACGCGAAGCGTTCCAGACTCGATGAGCACGGTTGCAACAGCACCGCGTCCCTTGTCCAGACGAGCTTCAATCGCAATACCGCGAGCATCCTTGTTGGGGTTGGCACGCAGGTCAAGACCTGCATCCGCGGTGAGCAGAACAGCGTCGAGCAGTTCGGTGACACCCATGCCTGAGAGCGCAGACACGTCAACGAACATGACGTCTCCACCGTATTCTTCGGCAACCAGGTTGTATTCGGTCAACTGCTGACGAACCTTTGCAGGGTTGGCATCTGGCTTGTCCACTTTGTTGACGGCAACAACGATGGGAACGCCAGCAGCCTGAGCGTGGTTCAGTGCCTCAATGGTCTGAGGCATGATTCCGTCATCAGCTGCAACAACGAGGATTGCGATGTCAGTGACCTGTGCACCACGGGCACGCATGGCGGTGAACGCCTCGTGACCGGGGGTGTCAATGAAGGTGATGAGTCGGTCGACGCCTTCGTGGTTCGCGTGAACCTGGTACGCACCGATGTGCTGAGTAATTCCACCAGCTTCACCCGCGATGACGTTGGTCTTGCGAATGGCATCGAGCAGTCGAGTCTTACCGTGGTCAACGTGACCCATCACGGTGACAACGGGAGGACGAATCTCGAGGTCTTCATCTGTCTCGTCTTCGAGTTCTTGCTCGAGGTCGATGTTGAAGGCGTCGAGGAGTTCCTTGTCTTCTTCCTCAGGCGACACAATCTGGATCTTGAAGCCCAGTTCTTCACCGAGGATTTCGAATGTGGCCTCGTCGATCGACTCAGTTGCAGTCGCCATTTCACCGAGGTGGAACAGCACGGTTACCAAGTTGCCGGGTGTGGCATTGATCTTGTCCGCGAAGTCAGCAATAGAAGCACCGCGGCGCAGACGAATAACAGTGTTTCCGTCACCACGAGGAACGCTTACGCCACCAAGCGAAGGTGCCTCGCGGAGTTCAAACTCTGCTCTTTTCGTTCTCTTCGACTTTCGTGCCTTGGACTTTCCGCCGCCACGACCGAACGCACCAGCGGTTCCACCGCCGGGACCACGGCCGCGACCGCCACCGCCGCCTGCGGGTGGGCGGTTAGGACCAAATCCGGGACGTGCGGGAGCGCCCGCTCCTGCTCCAGCTCCACCTGCACCACCGGGGCGGAAACCGCCACCAGCACCACCTGGACGCTGGAAACCGGTTCCTGCACCACCGGGGCGACCTGGGCCGCCGGGACGACCTGCGCCACCGGCACCGCCGGGACGAGGCATGCCACCGGGACGGGGCGCCATGGGGCGGGGAATGCTGCCTGGGTTAGGACCCGCGGGACGGGTTCCCATGCCCTGAGCCGACGCAAAGGGGTTGTTACCGGGACGTGGAGCTCCTGCGGGGCGAGTACCCATGCCCTGAGCAGTAGCAAACGGGTTGTTTCCAGGGCGTGCACCACTAGCAGCCTTTGGAGTAGCCTCGCCACCTTCAGCTGGTGCAGCAGGTGCAGCAGGGGCTTCTGCAGCAGGAGCTGCAGCAGGTGCTTCAACAACTGGCTTGGGACCTGGAGTCGGAGCAGCTGGCGCTGCAGGTGCTTCAGCAGCAGGTGCAGCCTTCGCTGGTGCCTTAGCTGCTGGTGCAGCAGCTTCCCCAGCGGGAACAGGCTTCATGCCTTCTGCTTCAAGAGCGTTACGCAGCTTGCGCGCTACGGGAGGCTCAATAGTTGACGATGGTCCCTTAACGAACTCACCGAGCTCTTTTAGCTTGGCTAGAGCAAGCTTGCTGTCGATGCCGTATTCGGCAGCAACTTCGTGTACACGTGGTTTGGCAGCCACAATTCTCCTGTCTTAGGGCCTGAGCCCTGTAAAACAGGACCAGACCATTACTTACGGACGGAACTCATTTCGAGCCGCTCATTAGTTGTCCATTAGCCGTTCAG
>JBEBAV010000060.1:0-8547 GCA_041158725.1 Actinomycetota bacterium | reverse complement strand
TCTTTCCACAGGTTTGCTCCCTTGAGGGACTTCTCAACAAGGTGATCAGCATCTGACTTGGAGATCTTGTTGTTGTTGAGTTTCACACCAGCAAGGACATTGTCACGAATCGACATGGTGGGGAAAGGGTTGGGGCGCTGGAACACCATGCCCACCTGACGACGAACCATGACGGGATCCACGTCTGCGTCATAGAGGTTCTTGCCATCAATCATGACTTCACCCTCAACGCGGCCACCAGGGATGACCTCGTGCATGCGGTTCAGGGTGCGAAGGAAGGTGGACTTGCCACAACCAGAAGGTCCGATGAACGCAGTGACGGTGCGGGGCTCAATGGTGAGCGAGACGTCCTCGACGGCCTTGAACTTGCCGTAGTAAACGTTGAGGTCTTTGACTTCGATGCGCTTAGACACGAGATTTCCTTCTTGGGTGGGTGAAACTTAGCGGAGGCCCTTAGGGGCCAGGAGCTTGGATACGAGGCGGGCGATGAGGTTGAGGGCCATGACGATGAGGATCAGAACCAGAGCACCGGTCCATGCCCGGTCAATGTAGGCCTGGGCATCTGTTCCCTGGCTTGCGTACTGGGTGTAAACAAAGACGGGCAGAGTAGCCATGCGGTCTGAGAATAGGTTGTAGTTCATACTCGTGCTCATACCCACGATGATCAACAGAGGGGCAGTCTCACCGATGATGCGTGAGATGGAGAGCATCACACCGGTGATGATTCCAGCAATAGCCGTGGGAATAACAATCTTCACAATGGTGAGCCACTTGGGAACACCCAGAGCATAAGAAGCTTCACGCAGCTCGTTGGGAACCAACTTGAGCATTTCTTCGGTGGAACGAACAACCACAGGAATCATGAGGATAGACAGTGCGACCGATCCACCAATACCGAAGCGGATACCGGGACCTAAGAAGATGGCGAAGAGCGCGAAGGCGAACAGACCGGCAACGATCGAGGGAATACCTGTCATCACATCGACGAAGAAGGTGATGGCCTTTGCAAGACGGCCGGTGCCGTATTCGACCAGGTAAATCGCGGTCATGATACCGATGGGTACCGAAATGATTGTCGCCGCGAGAGTGATCTCGAGAGTTCCAATGAGCGCGTGGAGACCGCCACCACCCTGGCCGACAACATTGCGCATTGAGGAGCTAAAGAACTGTGCGTCGAAACGTGGCAGACCGTTGATGAGTGCGGTCCAGACCAGTGAAACCAGAGGGAGCAATGCCACAACAAAGGCCGTGGTAACAAGACCAGTTGCGAGTCGGTCTGCGGCCTTTCTTCGTCCTTCTACGATGCGAGAGAGCACGAAAGACAACAAGACGAAGAGCACCGCGGATACAAAGACAGCAGCCACAATGTTGAAGCCTTCGGAGATGCCGGCTGCCATCAGCACGCCAAAGATACCGAAAGCGACCAAGGCGCTGACTCCACCGGTGAGCCACAGAGTCAACTTAGACAGGTGGCGTGCGCTGGTAGGTGCAGGTACGACGAGGGCGGACATTAGTTAGCTCCCGAGAATGCCTTGCGGCGGTTGATGACCATACGGGCAAGTGAGTTCACCAGCAAGGTGATGAGGAACAGAATCAGACCCGTCGCAATGAGGACATTCACTCCGAGGTCGTGCGCTTCAGGGAAGTTCAACGCAATGTTAGCTGCGATGGTGGTGGGGTTCTGAGATTGGATCAGTGCGAACGAGATGATCACCGATGGCGAGAGCACCATAGCAACAGCCATGGTCTCACCGAGTGCACGCCCCAGACCGAGCATGGTGGCTGAGATGATGCCTGGACGACCGAAAGGAAGCACAGCCACCTTGATCATTTCCCAGCGGGTAGCGCCGAGGGCCAGTGCCGCTTCCTCATGCAAACGAGGAGTCTGGAGAAAGATTTCACGAGAGAGAGCGGTGATGATTGGCAGGATCATGACGGCCAGCACGATCGCGACCGTCAGAATGCTGCGGCCGGTACCAGATACAGGGCCGGCAAAAAGTGGGAACCAGCCCAGGTTGTCTACCAGCCAGGAGTAGAACGGCTGCACGGCTGGTGCAAGAACGGTGATACCCCAGAGACCAAAGACCACGGATGGAACAGCGGCAAGCAAGTCGATGACGTAGCCCAGTCCCTGTGCCAAACGGCGGGGGGCAAAGTGAGAAATGAACAGTGCGATACCGATAGCGAACGGAAGTGCAATGACAAGGGCGAGTGCTGCTGCCCAGACTGTTCCAAAGACGAGAGGAATGACATAAACCCAGAAACCATCACCGTTGTTGATGTCGGCAGGGTTAGCTACAAAAGCGGGAAGACTTTGGGCGACAAGAAAGATTGCGACTGCTGCAAGAACTGCAAGTATCAGAGACCCTGCGACGAGACTTGAGGTTGAGAAAACTTTGTCTCCGAGGCGACTAGGTGCTTTAGCCTGAGTCGGTTCCTGAACTTCGATAGCCACGAGTCCTTCTTACTGCAAATAGAGAGATTTTGGTAATGCCCGGCCCAGAGAATCTTAGAGATTCCCCGGACCGGGCATCAGAGGGTGTTACTTGATAGCTTCTACAATCGCAAGAGCCTTGTTAGCTACCTCGCGAGTGAGTGGAGCAGATCCAGCATTTGCCTGTGCGTCAAGCTGACCCTGCTCGCTGAGGATGTAGGTGAAGTAAGACTTCACGAGCTCAGCAGCCGCTGGGTCCTTGTACTCGTTGCATCCGATCAGGTAGGAAACCAGAGCGATGGGGTAAACGCTAGGGTCAGTGCCGGTGCGGTCAATCTTCACAGCCATGTCGGTTGCGTCACGGCCGTCAACTGGCTTTCCAGCTTCGATCAGTGCTGCAGCAGCTTCTGGAGTGTATGCAACAAACTCGTTACCTACCTTGATCTTGGCGATACCAAGCGACCCAGCCTTAGATGCGTCTGCGTAACCAATGGTTCCAGATCCGTTCTTGACTGCGTCTACAACACCAGAGGTACCCTGTGCGCCTTCACCGGACTGGTAAGGGAATGGGTCTTCTGCCTTCTCGATGTCCCAGATCTCTGGTGCATTCTGGAGCAGATAGTCAGAGAAGTTCTTGGTGGTACCCGAGTCATCCGAGCGGTGAACTGCGGTGATTGCAGCGTCAGGAAGGTTTGCATCCTTGTTCATTGCAACGATTGCGGGGTCGTTCCACTTAGTGATGGTTCCCTTGAAGATGCCTGCGATGGTTGCAGCATCAAGGTTAAGTTCATCAACACCGTCGATGTTGAAGATCACTGCGATGGGGGAAACATAGTTTGGAATCTCGAAGGGAGTTGTTCCCTCTACGCATGCTGCAAAGCTGCCTGCAAGCTCTTCGTCCTTGAGGTAGGAGTCAGAACCAGCAAAGTTAGATCCACCAGCAATGAAGGTCTCGCGACCAGCACCGGAACCGGTGGGGTCATAAGTGATGGTGACACCTGGGTTTGCGGTCTGGAAAGCTGCAATCCATGCTTCTTGAGCAGATCCCTGGGCAGATGATCCTGCACCGACGAGAGTCCCCTCAAGAGTGCTGACCTCTGGAGCTGCTTCTTCGTTAGCTGCACATGAAGAGAGTACGAGTGCTGCAGATGCTGCAAGAGCAATGGCTGCCATGGGGCGGCCGTAACGCGTGATGTTCACGTGAAATCCTTTCAGGATTTTTTCTTGGTGTGTGGACTCGTTTTGAATCCTGAGATCACAGTAAGTGTCTTCGGTGACGTACTGGCGCACACAAGGTAAACAGAAGATGAACGGTTTCTAGCGCGTCTATTTCAAGGTGAGTGCAAAAGAAATTCCCCCGTAAGTACGGGGGTATTTCTCACTAAAAAAGTTAGGCCTGTGCTTCTGTAATTTCAGCGATATCGGGCGACCATTCACCTGTCGAAAGGTAGGTCACCTTACGAGCAATCGAAATCGCGTGGTCCGAGAAGCGCTCGTAGTAACGGCTAGCCAATGTTGCATCAACAGTATCCATGTTGGTTCCAGCCCAGGTGTCGGAAAGAACCTTGTCAAACACAGAAAGGTGAAGTGCATCAATTTTGTCGTCTAGATCACGAACGGCTTCCAGCTGCTTGAGTTCTTGAGACTTCAGCATCTTGATGAGCTTTTCAGCGATCTTGATGTCGATCTCGCCCATCTCTTTGAAGGTAGTACGCAGACCCTTTGCAATGACCTTCTCAGGGAAGCGGTAACGAGTGAGTTGAGCGAGGTGCTCTGCCATGTCTCCCATGCGCTCCAGCGAAGCGCTGATGCGCAATGAGCTCACAACGACGCGAAGGTCGCGAGCAACAGGCTGCTGGCGAGCCAGAATCTGGATTGAAAGTTCATCAAGGGTGAGTGCCAGCTCATCGATGCGGGCATCTTCTTCGATGACCTGTTCGGCGAGGGCAATATCGCTGTCCTGGAATGCAGTGGTGGCCTTGCGCATTGCCTCGGCAACGAGCTCAGCGATCTCTACAAGACGCTGCTGAACTTCGTGAAGTTCTTGCTGAAACACGTCGCGCATGTGGATTCCTTATAAATAGTTATGGTCAACCGCTATTCCAGTAAGCCTTGTGACGGTAAAGCCTGGCTGTCATGAAGGTTAACGGAAATAGCGAGTCTGGTTAACAGTTGACGTTTCAACCCTACTCCTGACCTTTTTCTTTTTGAGGGAAGGTCAACGTGGGTTAGCGTTAGAGCATCATGTCGGCATCACTCGTTCTGCTCGCCCTAGGGGTTGGAGCGCTCGCAGGTGTTGCCATCGTTTTACTCATTATCTGGGTTCTGCGCCAACGACAGATGGACGCTGAGCGAACATCTGGTGACCTTCCTCGAGGGGTCTCACTTCTGGTCAGCAAACTTGACGGTGCTGTATTTATCGTCGACAAATCCCTCAATGTTCTTGCTGCTTCTGAGGGTGCTAACAAACTTTCACTTCTGGGCCAGGGACGAATCTTGATTCCTGAGCTCGTGCTCATGGCTGAAGAAGCAAGCAAGGGCAAAGATGTCCACCGTGAAGACTTTGAAATTTCTCGCGGCCCATTAGGTGATGCGACCCTCACCATCACTGCTCATGCGTCACCGTTCCGTTCACGCTTCGTTCTTGTCACTGTTGTTGACCGCGGTGAATACCAACGCCTCGATGATGTGCGCAGAGAGTTCGTGGCCAACGTCAGCCATGAACTCAAAACACCTATTGCATCTGTGGGACTGTTGGCTGAAGCGCTCCAAGAGGCAGCAGATGATCCCGAGATGGTTCGCCATTTTGCCGAACGCCTCACCAGCGAAGCTGAGCGTCTGGGGTCAATCACTCGAGAAATCATCGAACTCTCTCGCCTTCAGGGCGAAGGGGCACTTGCTGACTTCGAACCCATCACCGTCGAATCCATCATCGAAAAAGCTTTGGATCAGAACCGTGTTGTCGCTAAGGCAAAGAAGATCAAGCTGGTCAGTGGTGGCGATCTTGATGCGGTCATCTACGGTGACTCTGCCCGATTGGTCGTGGCTCTCAACAACCTCATTGCAAACGCGGTGCACTACTCCCCCGACAACTCCCAAGTCGGCATCGGTGCGGTTCGACGCAACTCATTTATTGAAATTGCCGTCACAGACCAGGGCATTGGCATGACCAAGGAAGAAGTAGAACGCGTCTTCGAGCGTTTCTATCGCACCGACCAAGCGCGTTCCCGCTCCACCGGTGGAACGGGGCTGGGTCTGAGCATTGTGAAGCACATCGTCTCCAACCACGGTGGAGATATTCGCGTGTGGTCAGCACCTGGCAAGGGTTCCACTTTCACTCTTCGTATTCCTGAAGCAACTGTTCCCGGAAAGGACGCCGCAGAGTGACCCGCATCCTGCTTGTTGAAGACGAAAGCTCGCTCAGCGAACCGCTCTCCTTCCTGCTTTCACGCGAAGGCTTCGAGGTCGAGATTGCCGAAGATGGACAAATTGCTTTGGACATCTTCGCCAATGGCAACTTCGACATCATCCTGCTCGACCTGATGATTCCAAAGGTTCCCGGAAACGAGGTGTGCCGCCAGATCCGCACCACTTCCAACATCCCCATCATCATGCTCACCGCGAAAGACACTGAGGTGGACAAGGTTGTCGGTCTCGAGCTCGGTGCAGATGACTACGTGACCAAGCCCTACTCCACTCGTGAACTCTTAGCCCGCATCAAGGCTGTGCTACGCCGCAACATCAAAGAAGAAACCCTCGATGATGACGGTGTCATCGATATCGATGGAATCCGTTTGGATGCAGACCGTCACACTCTTCATGTTCAGGGTGCCCTTGTTGCTATTCCGCTCAAAGAGTTTGAACTCTTGGAATACCTGATGAGCAACGTGGGTCGTGTGCTCACCCGAGGTCAACTCATTGACCGAGTCTGGGGAACCGACTACTACGGCGACACCAAGACACTTGATGTTCACATCAAGCGCTTGCGCTCCAAGATTGAAGCCGACCCTGCTGAGCCTGTTCACCTGGTGACTGTGCGCGGTCTGGGTTATCGCTTCGACGCCTAGAGCGTCTTTTCGAAAATCACAGCAGAAACTTCACCCTGGGTTCCACAGGAACAGGTGCCGGAGGCTTTTTCTTCAAACCCCAAAGTCCTCGCCAAAGCGAGGGATGGTTCGTTGCTGTCCATGATGCTCAGTTGTATTGAGCGCACGCCGGGAGTGTTGCGGAGCTCTTCTTGAATGAGTGTCAACGCTGCTGTGGCAGCACCCTGACGCCTGGCCCACGGTGCGATCCAGTAGCCAACATCTGCAGTTGAGGTGGGTTCGTCAATGGCATGGAGAGCTATGAGTCCTGCTGGATCTTCACCCTTGAGAATGACCCAGTTTTTGAGGTCGTCCTGAGAGATCCCCCCGCTCGCTGTCCAGCGCTGAATCTCGGGATCCCTCACGGCCTCTGTTATCCAGGAATTGTCGCCTAGCTCTAGGTCACGAAGAGAAAACATCACTTAGCGTGTGTGGATAGGAGATCTTCGATTGCAGAAACGGTGGGAACTTTTCCAGCAACAACAACATGGCCATCGATGACAAGTCCGGGTGTTGACATGATGCCGTAGGAAGCGATGGCATCGTAGTCTTCTACTTTTTCAATAGTTGCTTCGATAGCAAGTGCTTCAACAGCTTCTTTGGTGCGTTGGGTCAGCATGATGCAGTTTTTGCATCCAGGTCCAAGTACTTTAATGTCCAATTTGTTCTCCTAAAACAGTGCGTTGAAGAGGTAGCCAATCAACGTGATGGCAACAGCAATAATTCCAATAAATATCAAGAGCAGCTGAGGCTTGAGTACTTTCTTCAGCAAGATCATCTCTGGCAGTGAGAGGCCAATAACCGACATCATTAGTGCCAAGAGGGTCCCGATTGGAATCCCAGCGGAGGCCAGCACTTCAATCAATGGAAGCACGGATGCTGCTCCCCCATAAAGAGGAATACCAATAAGAACTACCAAGGGAACTGCTAAGAAATTGTCTTTGCCCGCCACAGCTGCGATGGCTTCACTGGGAACCCAGCCATGAAGAACGGCCCCCACAGCTAATCCAATCGCAAGATAGGGCAACAGTGTCTTTACTAACGAGACGCTTTCCTCGATGCCCTCCGTGATGCGTTCTTGCAACGTGGGCTTGACTTCGATGAAGCCCCGAACATTAGTAATCTGTGTCGTTTTGGTGACAAAGGGCTCAACCCAGCGCTCCAGCTTCAAACGCTGAATAAGCCAGCCAGAAAAAATAGCCACAACAAAACCAGCGGCGACATATATCAGCGCCACATGCCAACCAAAGAATGTGCCCAGAAGAACGACTGCTACCTCACTAATGAGTGGGCTTGCAATCAAGAAGGTCATTGTTACGCCGAGAGGAATACCTCCACGCAAAAAACCGATGAAAAGCGGCACAGAACTACACGAACAAAACGGGGTTATGACGCCCAGGGACGCAGCGAGTAAATGACCAACGCCTTCACCTCTGCCACTCAGCCACTTCTGGGTTTTTTCGACACTGATAAATGACTGCAGCACGGTGACGATGAATGTGATGCCGATAACAAGCAAGACAATCTTGATGAAGTCATAAACAAAGAAATTGCTTGCGGCAACCCAGCCCTCAGCTGGATTCAGCCCAAGCCATTGATAATAAAGTGCGTTCCAGAACCACTCGTTGAGCGCATACAGAACTACCCACGCAAATCCCAAAAGGAGAATTCGGGCTGAAACTTTTTGCTCAGTGAGCAAAGAAGGCCTCACTGGCAAAGTTCCTCAATCAGTGACTCGACGCGAGCCTTGATTTCATCTCGAACTTGGCGCACACCGTCAATTCCTACGGTTCCAATATCTACCAAATCCCAATCGAGATAACGTTTCCCGGGATAAACCGGGCAGGCATCCCCACAACCCATGGTGACAACAACGTCTGCTGCCTGAACAACGTCATCAGTGAGCGGCTTGGGGAATTCTTCGGTGAGATCTATTCCGATTTCTTTCATGACTTCAATTGCAGAGTGGGAGATTTCTGTGGCGGGCATGGAGCCTGCAGATCGAACGTGGACTCTGCCGCCTGAAAG
>JBEBAV010000059.1:0-11630 GCA_041158725.1 Actinomycetota bacterium | reverse complement strand
CAGGCCTGGGTGCGCATCAATGACCGCTCCTCAGACTTCTGGTCCGATGACCTCGACCAGCTTCGTGATGTTCCAGGTTTGCTCGGCGTGATGCTGGCAAAGACCGAAGATGGTTCCCACGTCACGGAAACGTTTGATCGACTCGGAGGCAAGACCCGAGTGCTTGCTTTGGTTGAATCCGCCCTGGGTATTGAAGAAGCCCGTGAGATTGCGAGCGCTCGCGGTGCGTTCCGTTTGGCTTTCGGAAGTGGCGACTACCGCCGAGACACCGGAACCAGCGTGGAAGACATTGCGATGGCCTACCCCCGCTCACGCCTGGTTGTGGCAAGTCGTATTGGCAACCTGCCCGGCCCCATCGATGGTCCCACTGTGGGAACCAGCTACGGAATCCTGCGTGAGAAGTCTGAGCACGCCGTTGCTCTGGGCATGACCGGCAAGCTGTGCTTGAACCATGACCAAATCCCGGTTATCAATGAAGCAATCAGCCCGACTCAGTCTGATGTGGCCTGGGCGCGAAGCTTCTTGGCTGACTTTGAGGCACGCGGCCGCGTGGTTCGTGACGGTTCCGACCTTCCTCGTTTGGGTCGTGCCGAGAAGATCGAGAAGTTGGCTGTTGCTTTCGGCATCAACCCTGCTTAGCTTGCTTTTTTCGTCTTCCTCGAGCTGAGCTTGATGTAGAGACCAATCAGGCGAGGAACAATCACGTAGACCGCCAACGGGACAACGATCAAGGTGAGAACAAATGCCTTGAACACGGGGTGGCTGTCGCCCAATGCAGGCATGAGGAAAGTAATTCCGAGTGCCACCAATGGGAAAATCGTGAGCCAGGTAATGAACGCTCGAACGTGAACGGAAACCGGCTGAGCTGGGTGAGTCATAACTCCAACGTTAGGGCAATTCATAAGTTCCTCTCAGCCCACTCATAAGTTCCCCGGATAGCGTGAAGCTATTACACCCCTCATTGGAGAACTCAATGGCTAAGTCCACCCCCGCATCTTTCGATCCAGCAGAAGAAAAGCCCACCACTCGCAAGGCCGCCACTCAGGCACCCAAGGTTGAGGCACCTCAGGTTGCTGGTACTCAGACCACCTACCCTGGCCAGACTCTTGGTATCGTGGCGTTGGTCTTCTCCTTCTTCTTCCAGATTCCTGCACTAGCCATGGGTATCACTGCATGGGTGTGGTCTCACAAGAACGGGAAGAACAACCTTCCTGCAAAGATTTCTGTCTACGTCAGCGGCGCACTGATTGTGATTGGCACCTTCTTCTTCGCGATCTGGATCGCTCTTGTCGGAAGCGTTGTTGGCGGGTTTGACCGCGGCCACGACGGACGTGGTTTCGGTGGTTTCGAAGGTGGACCCATGCCTGTTGAAATCATGCCGGGGCAGATGCCCGGTGGCATGGATGACATGATGCACGGTTTTGACGACGAATTCGATGGCCAGCAAGGTGGACGCACGATGCCAGCTCCTTCTGACCTGCCCTCGGCAACGGCAACTACCAACTAGTTCTCCTCAAAGACGCGGGAACCCCTGGCTTATGGCCGGGGGTTCCTTCGTTAACCGCCAGGGAGAAAGGCATACCCTTGAGATATGTCTCACCACACGCATAAGCCGCTCATGGCTGCGTGGGTGGCAATCCTCTTCGCTGTTCTGGCCGGTGTTCTCAGGACAAGTCAGGCCCGCATTAATGGAGCATTTGCTCAGGAGATCCAGGATGCTTTTCTTTCGGGCGTGATCTCTTTTGGCTCTGGTTTTCTTATTCTGTTGGTGATTATTTCTTTCAATAAGAAGGGCCAGCAGGGCTGGCGCCAACTCTTGAGTGCTATTCGCTCAGGTGGAATAACTCCCTGGTTCACTCTGGCTGGAACTGCCGGTGCTGCGTATGTGTTGTCACAAACACTTGTAGTAGGTGTAACAGGTGTTGCTCTCTATACCGTGGCATTCGTTGCTGGACTGTCCATGGGTGGCTTGTTCCTCGATGTGTGGGGGATTGGGCCTGCAGGGAAGAAGCCTTTATCGGTTAATCGCGTGGGTGGAGCTCTGCTGGGTATCGGTGCAGTTGCGCTTTCGCTTGTGGGGCATTCGATGGCAGCTTCTGCATTGTTGCCGCTGTTATTGCCGTTGATCTGCGGTGTTCTCGTTGCGTGGCAAGATGCGGCAAACGGCCGAATGACTGTGATAGCGGGAACACCGCTGACGTCCACTTTTTTGAACTTTATGGTCGGTACCGGGGTGCTCCTGATCGCCACAGCTTTTCATTCCTTCTCGGCGGGGCTTCCTACAGCATTGCCGAGCCAGCCCTACTTCTATCTCGGTGGCGCCATCGGTGTTGTCTTTATCGGCATTACAGCAGTCGTGGTGCGTGAGATTGGTGTTTTGTTGATGGGCCTTGGCTCTATCGCGGGACAGCTGTTGATGGCACTGGTTTTGGACTTCTTCTTCCCCAGTGCGCACGTCACGGGAGTCATGGTCTTAATGGGAGCTGGCTTGGCTTTCGTTGCGGCAACGTGGGCAGCCTGGCCCAGACAGAAGCAGCACGCACACGTTGCTCTGGAATAGACTCCAAGAGAGTTTGAGGCACAACATTCCTAAGTTATTCGTGCCCAAATGATTGTAAGCTTGATAGGTTACAAAAACACCAAAACACCTTGGCTGCAATGTCGCAGTGTGAACTCAGAATTGAGGAATCAATGACTCTCATCAATGAAGCAGAGCTCCTTGCCAAAGTCCCCTCCCAGCTCTACATCAATGGCCAGTGGGTTGACGGTTCTGAAGGTAAAACCATTGAGGTCAAAGATCCTGCTACGGGCAAGGTGATCAAGACTATTGCTGACGCCTCACCCGAAGATGGCATTCGTGCCCTGGATGCAGCTGTTGCCGTTCAGGAAGAGTGGGCAGCAACACCACCACGTGTTCGTGGTGAACTGCTTCGTAAAGCTTTTGAGCTTGTTCAGGAGCGCAAGGACGAGTTCGCTCTCCTCATGACTATCGAGATGGGTAAGCCACTGGCTGAAGCCATTGGCGAGGTCAACTACGGTTCTGAGTTCTTGCGTTGGTTCAGCGAAGAAGCTGTGCGCATCAACGGTCGATACAGCATCAACCCTGAAGGCACCGGTCGTGCGATTGTGACCTACCTGCCCGTTGGTCCTTGCTACCTCATCACCCCCTGGAACTTCCCGTTGGCAATGGCAACCCGCAAGATTGCTCCCGCAATCGCAGCAGGTTGCACCGTTGTGGTCAAGCCAGCAACACTGACCCCTCTCACCACGCTCTACTTTGTCAAGATCCTCGAAGAGGTCGGTGTTCCTGCTGGCGTTGTGAATGTGTTCACCACTACCCAAAACGCTGAAGTATCGAACCCCATCATTGCTGACAAGCGCCTGCGCAAACTGTCCTTCACCGGTTCCACCGGTGTGGGCCAGGCATTGATGAAGCTTGCTGCGGACAACGTGCTGCGCACCTCGATGGAGCTCGGTGGCAACGCACCATTCCTCGTGTTTGAAGATGCTGATCTCGACAAAGCTGTGGAGGGCGCAATTGCGGCCAAGTTCCGCAACATTGGTCAAGCCTGCACCGCAGCGAACCGTTTCATCGTGCACGAGAGCTTGGCAGAGGAGTTCTCCGCTCGCGTCACCGAGCGTGTGAAGGCCATGAAGATTGGTCGCGGCACCGAAGAAGGCATCACCATTGGCCCGCTCATTGATGACAAGGCTGTTGCCAAAGCCAACGAGCTTGTCCAGGATGCCGTGGCCAAGGGCGCAACGCTTGCCACAGGTGGTCACGTGATCGAAGGTGACGGTTCATTCTTTGAGCCCACCGTGGTCACCAACGTGAAGCCTGGATCCAACATTCTTGTTGAAGAGATCTTTGGTCCTGTTCTCTCAATTACGACCTTCACCACAGAAGAAGAGGGTATTCGTATCGCTAATGACACCGAATACGGCCTGATGGGCTACGTCTATACCGAAGACATTAAGCGAGCACAGCGTCTCATTGAGAAGCTGCAGACCGGCATGATGGGTCTGAATGCAGGCATTATCTCTAACGCCTCAGCACCGTTTGGTGGCGTGAAGATGTCGGGTCTGGGTCGTGAAGGTGGCGCTGAGGGTATCTACGAGTACCTGTCTCCCAAGTACACGATGACCCCCAACCCCTTCGCTTAGCGGGATCCGTTTCTCAGCGCATTGAGGTGGTGACAGTGGCACGAGAACAGGCAGCATCTGCTGAACCAAGCAGTGTGACTGCTCGTGCGCTGTCTGTTCTGTCTGCATTTGAGAACTCTCCGGGGGCTCTTTCTGTCTCTCGGATTTCACAACGTGCTGGTTTGCCACTGTCCACGACCTATCGGCTTGTGCACGAGCTCGAAGAGTGGGGTGGCCTAGATAAGACCGCCGATGGCAAGTATCAGGTCGGTATGCGCATCTGGGAGCTGGGACAGTTGGCTGGTCGCCGTTTACGTGACCGCGCACACCCGTTCCTGCAGGACCTTTTCGACTTGACCCATGAGAACGTGCACATGGCTGTTCGTGAGGGAACCCAAACCCTTTACACCGACAAAATCTATGGCTCCAAGAAGGTGCCCTTGATTTCTCGTGTGGGTGGTCGTTTGCCACTGCATGCAACCGCGGTGGGCCGCGTGTTGCTGGCAGCACAGCCCGACTGGTTCATCGAGGCCTATTTCGAACGCGAACTCGAAGCACCCACGGCCAAAACAGTGGTGGATCCAGGAATCTTACGTTCCGAAATTGATGAAGTTCAGCGCACTGGATTCTCCATCACGGTGGAACAAATGCGTGTGGGGCAGTTCTCACTCGCCCTGCCAGTTGTTGTTGACGGGCAAACAATTGCAGCCGTGGGAATGGTCCTTGACAAGGCCAAAATAGGGGAGGTTCGTCGGCTGATGCCCCTGATGCGAGGAACCGTCGAGAGCATCCAGTCGGCCATGTCGAAGTCTGGGCGCGCAATTCGCTGAGCGGGAAAACCCAATTTGCTCTCCCGTGTTTACGCGGAAATTTGATGAATTTGTGAAGTCATTCTCATTCAGTGAGAAAACTCTCTAGGTGTTTGACCTGAACCGCGTGACGATGAACTAACGCACGTTCAAGGAGGAACGCACATGAGTGCTCTGACTCACCACGGATATGAACCCTTCAACATGAAGGATCCCTTCCCCGCATATGCGGAGCTTCGTCGTGAAGAGCCCGTGATGTTTGATGAGCGTATTGGTTACTACGTTGTCTCCCGTTATGACGATGTGAAGGCCACCTTCGAGGACTGGGAATCTTTCTCCTCCGAGAATGCCCAGGCTCCTGTTCGCCCCATGGGTGCTCCTGCGAAGAAGATTATGGAAGAGGGCGGCTTCACCGCTTACTCCGGTCTCTCAGCTCGCGTTCCGCCAGAGCACACTCGCCTGCGTTCGGTTGCGTCGAAAGCGTTCACCCCTCGCCGCTACAAAGTGCTTGAGCCCGCTATTCGCGAAAACGTCGACATCATGATCGACAAGATGCTCGCTGCGGGTGAGCCAGGTGACATTCTTTCCGACATTGCCCACGATCTGCCCACCATCACCATCCTCACGTTGTTTGGTGTTCCGATTAGCCGTATCCCTGAGATCAAGAAGTGGTCAGCTAGCCGCGCTTTGATGACCTGGGCAGAACTCACTGATGAAGAGCAGATTCCACACGCTCACAACCTGGTTGAGTACTGGAACTTCTGCCAGGAAGTTGTTGCCGACAACAAGGCCAACCCTGGCCGTGACAACCTCGCAGATGATCTGCTCAAGCTCCAGGCAGAAGGCAACGAGATTTCAGATCACGAGATAGCGTCCCTGCTTTACTCGATGCTCTTTGCGGGTCACGAAACCACCACCACGCTCATCTCAAACTCTCTCCGTTTGCTGCTGACCAACCCAGGTGCCTACCAGGCACTCGTTGAAGATCCCGAGAAGATCCCTGGCGCTATTGACGAAGTCCTGCGCATGGGCGGCAGCATCGTCGCCTGGCGCCGCAAGGCCACGCGCGATGCAGAGATTGGCGGAGTTCCCATCCCCAAGGGTTCAGGCGTGCTGCTGCTCATGGGGTCAGCAAACCGCGATGCTTCCGTTTTCCCCGAGCCAGATGTTTTCGACATCACTCGCGAAAACGCACGTAACCACATGTCTTTCGGTTACGGAATTCACTTCTGCCTGGGAAACCTGCTTGCCAAGTTGCAAGGCAAGGTCGCCCTGGAAGAAATCACCAAGAAGATCCCCACACTGCGCCTGATGCCAGGAGCAGATATCAACTTCATAGAAAACCTCTCATTCCGAGTGCCAACGTCGGTACCCGTTGAATGGACCAACTAAGGGAAAACCATGGGAAAGTACACATTCGCTTTCGACAGCACAGAAACTCCTGAACACGACCGTCTTGGTGGCAAGTGCACCAGCCTGGCCATCATGACCAGTGCGGGAATGCCGGTTCCTCCCGGATTCGCTGTCACTACTGACGCGTTTGATGCTGTGATGAACCAGACCACCCTGCGCGACCACATCATCAAGCACCTGGATGGCCTCGACCCCAACGATGTGGTGGACGTGGACACCCGTGCCGCACACATTCGTGAGCTCATCATGACCCAGGAAGTTCCTGCGGATGTGCGTGATGAAAGCATCGCTGCCTATAACAAGCTGATGGAACTCTGCGGTGGGGAAGTACCTGTCGCTGTGCGCTCCAGCGCAACCGCTGAAGATCTTCCCGACGCCAGCTTCGCTGGCCAGCAGGACACCTACCTCTGGATTATCGGCCAGGAAGCAGTGATGCAGAAGATTCGTGAATGCTGGGCTTCGCTGTACACCGCACGTGCGATTACATACCGCCTCGCGAACAACATCTCAGATGAAGGCCTGTCTATGGCTGTTGCCGTGCAGAAGATGGTCAACTCTCGCACCTCCGGTGTGGCAATGACCATTGACCCCAGCAACGGTGACAAGTCCAAGATCGTGGTTGACTCCAGTTGGGGCCTCGGCGAGATGGTTGTCTCCGGTGAAGTCACCCCCGATAACTTCCTGATCGACAAAGTCATGATGCACATCATCAACCGCATCATCTCTGACAAGCACGAAGAACTCGTTCCTTCCGGACACGGCACCGTGATCCGCAAGGAAGTTGAACCCGAGCGCCGCAACAGCCCCAGCCTGAGTGATGAAGAACTCATCCAGGTAGCCACGTTGGCCAAGGCTGCACACAAACACTACGGAACAGTTCAGGACATTGAGTGGGCAATTGACGCCGACCTTCCTGCAGGTTCCAACGTTCTCCTTCTGCAAAGCCGCCCCGAAACGGTGTGGTCGCAGAAGAAGCAGGAAGTGAAGATCACTTCCACCGGTTCCGGTATTGAAGCGATCACAAAGTCGCTGATGGCCCAAATCGGAGACCGCAAGTAAGCCACAACAAATAAGGCACCACCTGCAACAACAGCTCCACCCCCCTGCACCACCAATCTCGACGATGAGAAAGGCACCACCACATGTTCGGAAAGAAGGCAAAAGCAATGACGCCAAGCGCTGCTCGTAAGAGCTTCGTCTCGCCTTATGACCTGCCAGCACCCAAGGGCGCTGAAGGTTGGCAAGACCTCTACCCATACAACCTCGTCTTCCAGGAAAACCTGAAGGACAAGGAAAACTCCAAGTTCTGGTTCTGCGACTCGCAGCACTGGCCCAACGTGTTCAAGCCCTTCGAGACGGTCGGTGTTGAGTTCGCCGTTCGTTGTCTCGGTGCCTACAACACCCGCCACTACATCATTCCTCCCGCAAACGGTATTGAGTTCCGCATCCACAACGGCTTCTGCTACATGAGCCCTGTTGCTGTTGCACCAGAACTCATCGGTGACCGCGTTCCTCACTTCATGGAGCGTGCTGGTTACTACTTCCAGAACTGGAACACCCTGCTGGAGAACTGGAAGAAGAAGGTTCTGGCAACCATCGAAGAGATGGATGCCATCAACTTCGAAGCACTCCCAGACATGGTTGACATTGAGGTCATCACCAGCGGTGCAGGTATTGACCCCACCGCCAAGATGATGGCTGACTACGACCGTCTGATCCAACTGGCATACAAGAACTGGGAGCACCACTTCGAGTTCCTGAACCTCGGATACGTCGCATACCTTGACTTCTTCGGTTTCTGCAAGGAATCATTCCCCGGCATCCCCGACTTGGCTATCGCCAAGATGGTGATGGGTGTGGACTCGGTTCTCTTCCGTCCCGATGACGAGCTCAAGGACCTCGCTGACCTCGCTGTGAAGCTGGGCCTCACTGCCGTCTTCGCCAAGAACAACGATGCAGCCGCTACTTTGGCTGAGCTCGAAGGTTCTGCAGACGGCAAGAAGTGGATCGCTGCATGGGAGAAAGCTCAGGAGCCTTGGTTCAACTACACCAGCGGTAACGGTTTCTACGGATCTGACGTCTACTGGCGTGACAACCTGGACCTGCCCATGGGCTACATCCAGGACTACGTTGTCCGTGCAGCAAAGGGCGAGCAGCTCCACCGCCCCAAGGATGCACTCATTGCAGAGCGCGACCGCATCACCGGTGAATACGCTGAACTTCTCGACGGCGAAGCCCTCGAGACCTTCAACGGCAAGCTGGGTCTAGCACGCACTGTGTACCCCTACGTAGAAGACCACAACTTCTACATTGAGCACTGGACCATGGGCGTCTTCTGGCGCAAGGTTCGTCAGCTGTCTCGTCTGCTCCACAGCTACGGCTTCTGGACTGAGCCAGATGACATGCTCTACCTGACCCGTGACGAAGTACGTCCCGTACTGTTCGACCTGGCAACCGGTTGGGGTGTTGGCGCTGACTGCATCGCACCTACCTACTGGCCACAGGAGATCGAGCGTCGTCGCAAGATTGTGGAAGCTCTCATGACTGCACGCCCTGAGCCTGCATTCAACGAGCCTCCCGCAGAGATCAACGAGCCATTCACCATCATGCTCTGGGGTATCACCACCGAGCAGGTTCAGCAGTGGCTTGGCGCCGACGAGGGGGACCCCAACCAGCTCAAGGGTATGGCAGCATCCCCTGGTGTTGTTGAGGGTAAGGCTCGCGTCATCATGGGCCCAGAGGAGCTCGACCAGCTCCAGCAGGGTGAAATCCTTGTTGCCCCTGTGACCGCACCAAGCTGGGGACCTGTCTTCGGCAAGATCAGCGCAACTGTGACCGACATCGGTGGAATGATGAGCCACGCGGCTATCGTCTGCCGCGAGTACGGCCTCCCCGCCGTTACCGGTACCGGTTCTGCTTCCACCAAGATCAAGACCGGTATGAAGCTTCGAGTCGATGGCTCGAACGGTACCGTCGAGATCATTGGCTAAGTAAGTAGCCACTAAGGAATAAACCATGTCGTCCCCATCCCACTCACCAGTTGTCAATCACCTGGGCCGCGATGTCACCGGAAAGATTCCGGATGCATCGCGAGTCCCCGGGATGATTGAGCTGAACGAGCGGGATGGGGCGATTTGGTCCTTAGCGAAGGATTACCTTCGCACCCGTGATAACGATGCGCACAGCCTGTATGCGTATTCGATCGCCCAAGCTTTGCTTTCGCAGATCCCCGAAGCCGATGAGAACATCGTGCTTCCCGCAATCCTGCTCCACGACACCGGATGGTCCACTGTGGACGAGCGTCTCGCTTTGGAAGCCATAGCTCCTGGAGCGGATGGTTCTCTGGACCACCTCATCATTCAGCACGAAAAAGAGGGTGCACGCATTGCGCGTGAGATCCTCGAGCAGGTGGGTGTTCCTGAAGAGGACATCGTGCAGATTGTGGACATCATCGACGGTCACGACACTCGCTTAGTGACCATCAACACCAATGATGCGCTGGTCAAGGACTCCGACAAGGTATGGCGCGTCACCCCACACGGCCGCCGCGTCGTGATGGACTGGTTTGGTATAGACGCTGAACAGTCTCTGCGCCTGTGTGCGTACCGCGCATATAACGAACTTTTCACTGACCAAGCCAAAGCCATGTCTCGCGTGCTCGTGACAACGGCATGCATGGATTTCAGTGAGGAAATTGCCAATACCTACACCCGAGAGGATGTCGCCTAATGGGTGCTTCAGAACAGTTTGACGGCAAAGTTGTCATCGTCACCGGTGCTGCCGGAGGTCTTGGCCGTGCCTTTGCGCAAGGCTTTGCCGCTCAAGGTGCTCAGCTCGTTGTGGCTGACATTGACCTTGGTGGTGTTGAAGAAACGGCAGCGATGCTGACCGCCACTGGCGCGAAAGCGATCGCTGTCAAGGTGGACGTCACCAGTAAAGAGTCCACAGATGCGCTGGCACAAGCGGCCCTGGATGCTTATGGCCGTATTGATGTACTCATCAACAACGCGGCCATCTACGCCACCCTCACCCGCAAGCCTTTCACTGAGATTGACCCTGCCGAGTGGGATCGCGTGATGAACGTGAACGTCAAGGGTGCATGGCTGTGTTCCGCTTCGGTGTATCCGAAGATGGCTCAGCCCGGCGGTCGCATTGTGAACATTGCCTCGGCCACCGTCTTCAGTGGGTCACCACTCTGGATGCACTACGTCGCTTCCAAGGGTGCTGTCATCGGCATGACCCGCGTGATGGCACGTGAGGTTGGCCCACAGGGCGTCACCGTCAATGCGATTGCACCCGGCTTCACCCTCACCGAGGCCAGCCTGAGCCTGATGGAAGACGCTGAAACCTATGGCGTTGACCGCGGAGCGATCAAGCGTGCCAGCCAGCCCGAAGACATTGTGGGAACTGCTATTTTCCTTGCCGGAGAACAGTCCGGCTACATCACCGGCCAGACCCTCGTGGTCGACGGTGGAAAGCAATTCATTTAAATCTTTATCTACGCACAACACGAAACAGGAGAGACACATGCCCCACGTAACTTACATTTCCCCAGACGGAACAGAGACCACCCTCGAAGCGCGTGACGGTGACTCTGTCATGGAGATTGCCGTGAAGAACGGTGTCAAGGGGATTGTGGCTGAGTGTGGAGGTTCCTGCTCTTGCGCAACATGCCATGTTTATGTTGATGAGGCATTTATCGGTGCTGCGGGTGAAGTCTCTGATCTCGAAGATGACATGCTCGACGGTGCTGAAGCAGAGCGTCTTCCCGTCTCTCGCCTGTCCTGCCAGATCAAGATGTGTGCTGACCTCGATGGCCTCAAGGTTCGAATCGCTCCTAAGCAGTAAGTCTCATGAAGGAAAAGATTCTCATCATCGGTGCTGGTCAAGCCGGCATGCAAATAGCCTCGTCGCTGCGCGACGAAGGCTATGCCGGTGATGTCACCATCGTGGGTGAGGAAGCGTATGCTCCCTACCAGCGCCCACCGCTGTCGAAGGCCTATCTTGCCGGCGACATGGATGAAGAATCTTTAGAATTCCGCAACGAACACTTCTATGTTGAGAACAACATTGGTGTTGTCACCGGTGAACAGATTGACCACGTTGAGTTTGGCCCAGCCGGCGGCATTGCCACCGGGCGCTCCGGCAAGACCTACGAGTTCGACAAGCTAGCCCTCACCACAGGCGCTGACCCTCGCAAGCTCAAGGTTGATGGTGCTGATCTCGATGGTGTGCTCTACATGCGTCACCTCGATGACGCGAAAG
>JBEBAV010000058.1:0-30058 GCA_041158725.1 Actinomycetota bacterium | reverse complement strand
GCCACCGAACCTGAGGTCACCAAGATGTCTGTGAACTTGCCGTTGCGCACGTCGTTGATCACGCCCTCGGGAACATCCACACCGACCGAACGGTAAGCAACAACAGACTCAACGCTGTGGCCGATACGAATAAGGCCCTCTGTTAAGACTGGAACAGCAATCTGTGAGCGCAGTGTGAGCACGCGCAGTGGAATCACTCCACCGGTTGCCGCAGTCCATTCCTCAAGAAGACCGTGAGCAGTGTTCTCTTCGCTGGGGGCAAGGTCTGCCTTGTAGCCAGCAGCGGCCAAAGCAGTTGCGGTGGTTTCACCGACGCATGCAACCTTCGTGGTCGCTGGAATAACAGCCTGGTGTGCCATCAAGACATCAACCGTGGTCGCACTGGTCAGTGTGATCCAGTCGAACTCACCAGCAGCAAGAGACTTGAGTGCCGCTTCGAGAGCAGGTGCATCATCGGTTGGAGCAAAGTTCACCATCGGTGCAATGACCGCAGATGCGCCTTTAGCGCGGAGGGCGGATGCGACAGAGTCACCCCAGGGTCCACCGCGAGGCACAAGCACGCGGTGCCCATAAAGGGGACGCGTCTCAATAGGTGAGGTAAATGACATCGTCATCTATTGTCACCGCTGTTGTGTCACACAACAAACTGAGAAAGCCTCTTTCCACCTTTACAGGCGGGAATGTAACCGAAAGGTTATCGACGACCCGAACGAAAAACGCCGGCAATAATGACGCCAGCCAAAGCCACTGCACCGACTCCGATACCCAGAAGAAGTAGCGGCTGCTCTTGCTTCATCACAGTGAAGCGAGCCTGCAGTCGATCCTTGGCACGTCCGAGCTGCTTGGAAACATTCGCTTTGTCTTCGATTTCATCAAGAGTGAAGGAGAGCTTGTCGCGTGTAGCAGCAAGGTGCTCCTGTAGCTGGGCATTGGTCAAAGTCGACACATAGGAAGGCTCACTGAAGAACTCTTCTTCTGACACCTTGGTGAGCTTGGAGTTAGAAACCATATTCGTCATCCCCCTTAATGGCGTGGGAATCCTTCACAACGCTGTCAAACGTTTCGGTGGGAAGGGGTGGGCTTCCCTTCTTGAACTGCACAACAGCAAGACCAATCAAGATCAGGATTGTCAGCAGCAAGATTCCCGAAACAGTTAGTGCAGCTGCCCAGGGAGGCATGACAAGTGCAAGTGCAAAGATTCCAGCCAGTAGCAATGTGAAGGTAAGGAAGCTGAGTAGGACAAGAGCAATAACAATGAGGATTGCACCAATGCCCAAGCTCTTAAGCTTGCGAGCCATCTCGCGCTTGAGCTGTTCAAACTCTGCGCGGACCAGGTCCATCAACAGGCCAGGCAGATCACGAAGAAGAGCAAAGAGCGAACGCTCTGTGTTCTCCTTCTCAGGTGATGGGGTTGCCATGATTACTTCGCGGCAGGCTTAGGTGCTGTCTTCGCGACAGGCTCAGCAGCGGGACGAGGAGCAGCGGGCTTCTTGGCAGGAGCCTTCTTTGCAGCGGGCTTCTCGCCAGTGACCTGGTGGATCACGCGCTTGGCAGCGGTGATGGCCTCTTCAGCAACATCGCCCACGGCATCTTGTGCCTGCTTGACCGACCACTGAACGGGCTCCGACTCCCAGATGTTCTGAGCCGCGGACTTGATCTGCTCGTAACGCTTACGTCCAGCACGTGTACCAAAGACGTAGCCGACAGCTAGACCGAGAATGAAAAGGAACTTGCCCTTCATGATTTCTTCCGTTCAATATGTCAAAAATTGCATATGTTGCGTTACTAGCCTAGCCCTCGAAGCTGAGAGTCCCAACGGGAGGTTTTTCAGGGTCACTCAATAGGACCCTGCGCATGCTCAAAGCGGCATGCTGTGAAGCAGGTATTGCCCGCTCTAAACCTGGGTATTCGGAAGATGCTCCGACCTCAGCTACGCGCTCTGTATCAATGCCTTCGGGAAGTTCGACCTCTCCAAAGTCAGCAAGGACTACACCTGCACGCTTCCATCCGGAAGATAACTTCTTGGTGGGGTCACTCACCCTCGTTACCGTTGCGGCAAAGTATTCGAGCTTGGCTTGAGCTGCAGAAGTAATCGCCTCAAGGCCACCGGCAACAACTACGCGCTGAGCTACCCGAGGATCTTCTGCAATAAGTTCCAGAACACCATTGCTCAGTGAGCCGCCTCGAGTCATGGCCTGCGAGAGGCCCGGTGCAACAGCATCGACAGTGAGTTCCTCAGCGGGAAGACCGTAACGCTCCAGCAAGACAGGATTAACCAACTTCTCGAGTGCTGCTTCACCCATGCGGGAGTGAACCAGCTTGGCCAGGTTCTGTTCAGCGCCAATGGTGAGCACTGGTTTGATGCGATCGAGATACACCCACCACGCACCGCTCCAACCCAGAGTCTTCCTCACTCGCTGCGAGAAAGGATTACCGGGGATGCCGCAGACTTCTTCCTCACCGACTTCGGGGATAAGAATCTCGTAGCTCACACCTAGTTCATCGAGGGCAGCTGCAACGACTCCACCGCGATGAGAGAAGCTCACTGGCCCCTGGTTCTCATCAGCCTTGGGAATCCAGACATCAACCTTGAGGCCAATGCGAGCACAATCCAGTGCGGCAACAAAGACGGCGAGGTCACGACCAATGACCAACACATCACAGCGGTTCGCTGACTTTGCGGCGGCCACGACTACAACTTCTTGCTATGCACCCTTGAGGGCAAGTGCGAGATACATGTGCAGGTCCTCGATGAGGATGCGTTCCTGCGCCATGGTGTCGCGGTGACGAATCGTCACGGCCTTGTCCTCGAGGGATTCGAAGTCAACGGTGATGCAGAACGGAGTGCCGATCTCGTCCTGGCGACGGTAACGACGGCCAATAGCACCTGAGTCATCGAAGTCGATGTTCCAGGACTGGCGAAGTTCCGCAGCTAGCTCCTTCGCCATGGGCGAGAGCTGCTCGTTACGAGACAGAGGAAGAACAGCTGCCTTAATCGGAGCAAGACGTGGGTCCAGCTTCAAGACGGTGCGCTTGTCCGTGCCACCCTTTGCGGTCTCGACCTCTTCTTCGGTGTAAGCATCAACAAGGAATGCCATGAGAGAACGAGTCAGACCAGCCGCAGGCTCGATGACATAGGGAGTCCAACGCTCGTTCTTGTTCTGGTCGAAGTAGGACAGGTCCTTGCCCGAGTGCTCCGAGTGGGTTTTCAGGTCGAAGTCGGTTCGGTTCGCAATACCTTCGAGCTCACCGAACTCTCCGCTTTGGAAGCCAAAGCGGTACTCAATGTCCACTGTGCGCTTGGAGTAGTGGGAAAGCTTTTCCTTGGCGTGCTCGTAGAGACGAAGGTTCTCGGGATCAATACCGAGGTCGACATACCAGTTGAAGCGCTGGTCAATCCAGTACTGGTGCCACTCTTCGTCCGTGCCGGGCTCGACAAAGAATTCCATCTCCATCTGTTCGAACTCACGGGTGCGGAAGATGAAGTTTCCGGGCGTGATTTCGTTACGGAAGCTCTTACCAATCTGGCCAATGCCAAAGGGGGGCTTCATGCGTGCTGCCTGCAGCACGTTCGCGAAGTTCACAAAAATACCCTGAGCAGTCTCGGGGCGCAGGTAGTGCATACCTGCTTCTTCAGCCACGGGGCCGAGGTAGGTCTTGAGCAAACCAGAGAAAGGCTTGGGCTCAGTCCATGCACCACGAGTACCACAGTCAGGGCAGGGAACCTCAGCCAGACCGCCTTCAGGTGCACGGCCCTTACGTTCTTCGAACGCCTCAATCAAGTGGTCTTCACGGTGACGCTTGTGACAGCTCGTGCACTCCACGAGAGGGTCGGAGAAAACCTCAACGTGACCAGATGCTTCCCACACTTTGCGAGGAAGAATGACCGAGGAGTCCAGGCCGACAACATCGTCGCGGCGCTGAACCATGAAGTTCCACCACTGCTTCTTGATGTTCTCCTTGAGTGCAACACCCAAGGGGCCGTAGTCCCAGGCAGAACGAGATCCGCCATAGATTTCGCCGGCTTGGAAAACGAAGCCGCGGTGCTGTGCAAGGGCAATTACTGAATCAAGACGTGTGCTGGGGGCCATAACGAGCAATCTTACCGAGGACTACCAGATGCTGACGCGCTTGTCAGCATCGAGCCAGTGCTCATCGGTGGGTTGGACATCGAATGCGTCATAGAACGCATCAATGTTGCGGATGATTTGGTTGCAACGGAATTCGTTGGGTGAGTGGGGGTCAATCGCCAGCAAACGGATCACTTCTTCATCGCGGCCCTTCTGCTGCCAAGACTGTGCCCAGCTGAGGAAGAAGCGCTGAGCGCCGGTGAGGCCGTCGATCACAGGAGGCTCTGCGCCGTTGAGTGAAATGAGGTAGGCCTTCCAGGCAATAGCCAAACCACCGAGGTCGCCGATGTTCTCACCAATGGTGAGCTCACCATTAACAAAGTGGCCGGGCACCTGCTTAGGAGAGAGAGCGTTGTATTGGTCGATAAGTGACTTGGTGCGTTCTTCAAACGCCGCACGATCGGCATCGGTCCACCAATCGGTGAGCAGGCCATCGCCATCAAAGCGAGAACCTTGGTCATCAAAGCCGTGGCCAATCTCGTGACCAATGACGGCTCCGATGGAGCCGTAGTTGGCCGCGTCATCCCAGTCGGGGTGGAAGAAGGGTGGCTGCAAAATGGCAGCAGGAAAGACAATCTCGTTGAAGCCGGGGTTGTAATAGGCGTTGACCGTCTGTGGGGTCATGAACCACTCATCACGGTCAATTGGCTTGCCGATCTTGCCCAGTTCGCGAGCGAACTCGAACTCGGCAACGCGACGCATGTTGCCGACCAAGTCGGTTGGGCTGACAACCAGCGCCGAGTAGTCGCGCCACTTCACGGGGTAACCAACCTTGGGGGTGAACTTGTCCAACTTCTCCAGTGCGCGAGCACGCGTTTCTTCGCTCATCCAGTCGAGGTTGGTAATGGATTCGCGATAGGCCTCAATCAGGTTGGCAACCAGGACATCCATCTCTGCCTTGGCACGCTCAGGGAAGTGGCGCTCAACATATACGCGACCGACCGCTTCACCCATGGAGCCTTCAACGAGGGAGACGCCACGCTTCCAGCGCTCGCGCTGTTCGGGGGTACCGGTGAGGGTGCGGCCATAGAAGTCAAAATTCTCAGAGACGAAGGCCGCAGGCAGGAAGGGTGCCGCCGAGTGAATGATGTTCCAGCTGAGCCAATCGCGCCAGGCATCTAAGTGCTCCTGAATCAACAGAGCGCCGAGTCCTTCGAGGAAGCTGGGCTCGCGCACCACGACAGTGTCGAGAGCTCCGGCAGGGGCATCAAGTGCAGTGAGCCAGATATCCAGATCTGCAACGTGCTCGTGGGGGTCATTGCCCACTACTGCCTCAAGATCAATAGCTGCACGAGCACCCTTAGCGACAAGCTCTTTCACCTCAGCCCAGCTCATGGGGTTGTAGGTGGCGACGGAGTCACGAGTGCGGACGTTGTCCCAGTGGGCTGCGGCGAGCGCGGTCTCCAGATCAAAGACGCGTTGTGCTCGAACGGCGGCATTGTCGAGACCTGCGGTGGTGGGCAGGTGTTCTGCGGTCAGTTCAAACATGCGCTGGATGTGAGCGACATAGGCCTCACGCGCAGAAGCAAACTTCTCTTCGCGGTAGTAGCTCTCGTCAGGAAGGTTCAGACCACCCTGTTCAGTGAAGACGAGGTAACGCTCAGGGTTGCCAGGGTCGTTGTCGACAAAGAGCTGCATGAAACCGCCCACACCGTGACGCTCGAGACGGGCGACAGTGTCCAGCAACTGAGAGATGGTGGCCGCGTTGCTCGCAACAGCCAGCTGTGACTCAATGGGGGCAACACCGAGAGATTCGATCAGTTCCGTGTCCATGAAGCTGGTGTAGAGGTCACCCACTGTGCGCTGCTGAGTTCCTTCGGGGGCGTTCTGTCCTTCGATGATGATGTCGCGGACTGCCTTCTCTGCTTCCTCGGCGAGGATGTGGAATGAGCCATAGCGGGCCTTGTCCGAAGGGATAGGGGTGCGCTCTTCCCACTTTCCGTTCACGTGACGGTAGAGATCGTCCTGGGGGCGGACGTTCTCGTCCAACTCAGTGATGTCGATTCCGGAGAGGCCAGTGTTTTCGCTCATTCCTCCAGCCTAGAAGTTGAGATGCTGCACTTCATGCATGTTCGCTGTTAGGTAGCCTGAAGTTATGGCATTTCCACAGCTTCCCAGCTCGCTCACCCTTGATGGCAAGACTGCGCTCGTTACGGGTGCGGGGAGTGCAACAGGTATTGGCTTTGCCTGTGCCCGTGCACTGGGAGAGCTTGGTGCTCGAGTCATTATCACCGGAACCACCAATCGCATCCACGAACGTGTGAGCGAATTGCAGGCTCTCGATATTGATGCACTGGGAATTATGTGCCGGCTCGACACCGAAGAAGGCGCGATCTCTTTGATTAAGGGCCTGGCGGATGTTTCGGCTCAGCCTACGATTGTGGTGAACAACGCTGGAATGGTCACCGTCTCGGATGAGGCTATTGCTCAAGGCAGCATCGAGATGAGCACGTCCGAGTGGAACGACTCGCTCGGCATGAACCTCACCACGGCTTTCCATGCCACCCAGGCTGTTGTGCATTTCATGCGCTCAGCAAGATGGGGTCGAATTATCAACATCACCAGTGTCTCCGGATCTTCCATGGCCACTCGTGGCGACCTTGGCTATGCCTCTGCCAAGGCGGGCATGGTTGGTTTGACGCGTGGCCTGGCAGTGGACGAAGCACACCATGGAATTACCGCTAATGCAGTTGCTCCCGGCTGGATTGCCACCGGCAGCCAGCTGGAATCAGAAGCTGCAGAAAGTCTCCTCGTTCCTGCAGGGCGCAGTGGAACTCCGGAAGAAATTGCCTCTGCAGTTGCCTGGCTGGCGAGCCCTGGTGCCAGCTACATCACTGGACAGGTCATCACCGTTGACGGGGGAAACACCATCGGTGAAGAAAGAGTGCCCAGGGCATGAGTGAACACCCCGAGTTCGTCGAAACTCCTCCCACAACAGTTGAGGTCGACTACACCCCAGGTCCTGTGTTGAGCACACCCGGTCCCTGGACTCCGTTGCTGTGGGACATGGACGGCACGTTGCTGGATTCTGCAGTGGCTATCGTGCGCCGCCTGCGCGAGACCTTGCTGCACTTCGGCGTGACACCACCGAGTGATGACCAACTCAAGTTCTTGATTGGGCCACCTACCGGCACATCCCTGCTGCGCTTTATTGGCACGGCACGCATTGATGAATCTCGTGCCTATTACCGCTCACTATCTGAGCGTGATGGGTTGAAAGATCAGCACCTATTCCCCTGGATTCTTTCCACCCTGAAAACTCTGCATGAGGCAGGTATTCCCATGGGTGTTGCCACCAGCAAGCCCCAGCATGAAGCTGAACGCCTCTGTGATGCCTACGGCATGACCGAATACTTCACCGCCATTGTGGGTGGTAACGAGGAGCGCAAGAATAAGGCAGCCGTGATTGCTGAGGCGTTGCGCCAGCTAGGGAATGACAATGCCCTCATGATTGGTGATCGTTTCTATGACACTGATGGTGCCGCACTCAATGGCATTCCTACTGTCTTGGTGCGCTGGGGTTATGCCCACGAGAAAGAATTCGCCGGTGCAATGACCACGGTTTCTGATTCTGCAGAGTTGCTCGAACTTCTCCTGGGTAAAGAAAAGTAGCCTCTATCCATGCGTCTTGTTGTTGCCAAATGCTCGGTTGACTATGCCGGTCGGCTCAGTGCTCATCTGCCCTTAGCAACACGTGTGCTCATGCTCAAGCAAGATGGCTCACTGCTCATTCACTCTGACGGTGGGTCTTACAAACCTCTTAACTGGATGAGTCCACCTTGCTCCTTAACCACTCACGAGCCTGAGAAAGATCAGGCAGATGTGGGCGTGACCGAGATTTGGCGCGTAACCCACGCCAAGACAGCAGACATGCTCGTGGTGAGCATTTACGAGATTTACAACGACGTCGAACACGAACTGGGTGAAGACCCCGGACTGATCAAGAACGGTGTGGAAGCAGAACTACAAGAACTGCTGGCAGCCCAGATTGAGCTCCTCGGCGAGGGATACACCCTGGTTCGACGCGAATACTTCACCGCGATTGGACCCGTGGACATCCTGGCCCGTGACGAGAACGGCAACTCTGTTGCGGTCGAGATTAAACGTCGCGGCGAAATTGATGGCGTCGAGCAGCTCACCCGCTATCTCGAGCTGATGAACCGTGACCCCCACCTCGCACCGGTTACTGGGGTCTTCGCTGCGCAAGAAATCAAACCTCAAGCTAAGACCTTGGCTGAAGACCGCGGCATTCGCACGCTCATTCTTGATTACGACGAAATGCGTGGCATCGAAGATAAACACGGGCGCTTGTTCTAAACCTGTGAAGTGACACATGTGGTGGGCTGCTTCCCACCAATTTTCAGTATTCACGCCTAAGCTTGCCAAGTTATGAATTCTGTCGTTACACGCTCGTGGTCTTCTGTTCTTTTCGATTTGGATGGCACCATCCTGGATTCTGCTCCAGGCATCATTGACGCCCTGACCAAAACCTTTACTCACCTCGGGCTACCTGTTCCTTCGCGTGATGAATTCATGGCCTATATCGGCCCTCCGCTGCTTGCGTCGCTTCAGGAGCGTGCTGGCCTGTCTGAAGAGAAGGCCCGCGAAGCTTTGGCAATCTACCGCAATGATTTTCGCCGTGATGGCGCTTTTGATTCCGCTATCTTCCCCGGCGTGACTGGACTGCTGTCCTCACTGCGCGATGCTGGCGTTCCTTTGGCCATTGCAACCAGTAAACCTGAAGATCAGGCCCGTGCGATTCTGGATCACTTCGAGCTCACCGATTACTTCACCGTCATCGCAGGTGCTTCCGAAGACGATGCCCGCACTTCGAAGGCCCACGTTGTTGGTCATGCGCTTTCTGAACTCGCACAGTCCGGTGCTGACATCTCACATTCTGTGCTTGTCGGTGACCGCATTTATGACGTGGAGGGCGCCACTGCTCACAATGTTCCGACCATCATTGTGGAGTGGGGTTATGGTTCACCGGCAGAAGCTAAGGGCGCTATCGCAACGGTGTACTCGGCTGATCAGCTGCGTGAATTCCTGATCGGGTAACACAGCCTTAAACGACTAACGGCCCCTCCCGTATTCGGGAAGGGCCGTAGGTCTTTTTTGGAGGCCGTGCTGTGTTACTGAATTACTTGACGTTGACGGTGAAGGAAACGACTGCACCGGTGGTCTTGTTGGTCAACTCAACCTTGGTGGTTCCAGCTGCGGTTCCCTGAAGTCCAGGGTTCATCACTGCATCGCCGGACTTGCCTCCAGCGGTGAAGGAGACAACTGCAGGGTCTGAGATCACTGCGGACCAGTCAGCAGGGTCAGTGTCACCGGTGGTGATGTCTACGAATGAGCCGTTGTTAATGTCAATGGTCTGTCCGTCTACGGTTGCGACGTCAACGATGGTGGGGGCGACAACCTGGCTGGTCTCGCTGGACTCGTCGTTCATCGAGCTGTCTTCGTCTGCTGCAGTGGAGCAGGCCGAGAGAGTGATGGCGGTTGCTGCTGCGAGTGCGACAAAGGCACCAGCTTTTGCGATGTTTTTGTTCTTCATCATGATTGCTTTTCTCCTGGGGTTGTGAAGTCTGTGCTGTGGGAGCGGGTTGCTCTTGAGACAACGCTATCTCTGTACCAAGCGTTTAAGTTGGGATTTAGCTGAGTGTAGTCTGGGAGTTTTCTGAGAGCAATATTCCCGTGGTTAACCAGAAAAGGCGCCCCCGCAGGGACGCCTTTTCACGGGAAGTGTGACTACTTCAGGAGAACCTGAATGTTCAGAACCTTGGGGTCTTCACCGGCGAAGGTGAAGGTCACGGTCGACTCGCCACCGGAGAGAGCGAGTAGGCCAGCAGAGAACTGAGTGTCGTTCTCATAAGCAGCTGGGGAGTACTCGACGACCTTCTTGTCAGAGATGTCAACGGTGATCTCGCCGTCGTTGATTCCGCCATAGTTGATGTTGACAACCTGGCCAACAACCAGCTCAAGAGTCTGGCCATCAATGTCCTGGTAGTTGAGCTCGATGGGAGCGACGATGTCCCCACCAATTGCAGACTGAGTGGGCTCTGGCGCTGGGGTTGCACAAGCAGAAAGACCGAAAGTAGCGACAGTAGCGATCGCTGCAACTGCAGCAACCTTACGCAGGGTGAACTTAGCCATGTAAATGACTCCTTAGCTGTAAAGAATGCGCGCAATGGCGTGCGTTCTCATTCTCTCAACAGGGAAGCAAAATGTGGATGATTTGCAGGTAACAAAGTGGTGACGTTAAATGTGAAATCCCCGGCTTGTGACCGGGGATTTCGTTCGTGCGCGAGGGGGGACTTGAACCCCCACGCCCTTGCGGGCACTGGCACCTGAAGCCAGCGCGTCTGCCATTTCGCCACTCGCGCGAACTGGTCGAGGCTATCACGGAGTGATGCCCCTGCGCCATTTGAGGGCTAGATATCCAGGACGAGCTTCCCGGATTCTGCACGAGAGACACAGGGATACATCACCTTGAGACGATCCTTTTCCTCATCATCGAGGACGGAATCAAGGTGGATGGGTTTGCCATCAACCACGCGAACCTCACAGGTTCCACAGACACCCTTCTTGCATGAGCCCAATACGGGAAGTCCGTTTTCTTCGAGTGCTTCAAGGATGCTTTCGTTTGCGTCAACGACGAAACTCTTCTTGCTCTTTTTACAGGTGACCTCAATGGGTGCCGCTGGTTGGCTACTCTCTCGGCTCAATGCAACGAAGCGTTCAAGGTGCATGCGGTCTGCAGGAACAAAACTTGCGACAGAACTCATCAGTGACTCAGGGCCGCAACAATAAACCTGCGCTGAAGACGTGGCTGCCAACGAATACACATCAAGAGCTGTGTCATTTTCGTCTGAAGCATAGACCTCAACCCGGTCAGGGTAACGCTCAAGTAGCTCATCCAGAAACGCCATCGAAGTTCTGCTGCGACCGGCATAGACAAGCTTCCACTGGCGCCGCTGCGGCAAGGACTCAATCATTCCCTTAATCGGAGTAATGCCGATGCCACCTGCGATGAAGAGGTATTCGTTAGCGGGTTCAAGCTCAAAGTGGTTGAGCGGACCAGAAACCTCGAGCGTCATCCCTGGAGTCAAACTGGTATGAATCCACTCACTACCGCCTTCTGAGTTTTGTGTTTTCAGGACTGCAATGTCGAAATGAGAGCGTTCTGCAGGGTCTCCACACAATGAATAGTGCCGCTGGAGCCCATTGGGCAAATGCAAGGTGATATGGGCTCCGGGGTGCCAGACAGGCAAAAGCCCACCACCGAGGGGAAGGAGTCGAATCGAAAGTACGCCATCAGCAACGGGACTGATGGTTGCAACAACCATGGTCCGAGATGTCGCACTCGTTGTCGTGCGTTCAGATGTTGAGCGCGGCTGAAGCGTCTGCGGTTCAGCCGTTTTCTGCACAGATGATTGAGGTGCCGAGGGAGCAGACCGTGTGCCCGTGATAATTCGGACAATGGCGGCAATTGTGGCAACAGAAATCAGCACGATGGCCAAGGTTCGATACCACCATGAGCTCACATCGGTTCCCGTCCACCCTGCGTGCAACGAAACCAGCAGTAAAGCAACATAGCTGGAGTAATGCAATCCTTTCCAAAACTTCCGGGGTAAGCGGTTCATGATCAAAGAGGAGCCTTGAACAGCCACCAGGATATAGAACGCGAGAATACCCAGAGCTACCGCAAAGGGCTTGAAATCTGTAGCAAAAGGAACCAAGGTCTCTGCCAGGGAAAACTGGAGCCACCCATCAAGCATCAGAGACACCATGTGCAGAGCGACCATGATGAGCGTCATGCCGCCCAGGTATCGGTGAAGATCTTGTAGCCACGCAGGATTGTCAATCTTGCGCATGACGCGAGTAGACAGCAAGATCCCCCACAGCACAGACATTGTCATGAGGACCCAGGCAATCAGAGCACTCGCGCGAGTGATGTACCACCAGATGTGTGGTTCGTTCATGCGTAGGTGCTCCAATTCGGGGACTGTTGCTGTGATCCATCAGCCAGAATAATCAATCCCGCGGCCCCCACTGTGGGCAGCCAATTCAGGTATGTTTCATGGCTTTCGACAAAGCCGCGCTTCGTCAATGCTTCTGCTCGCGCGCCGGAAGACGCAATGACAGTCACTGTCTGTGCTGGGCTGTGCGCACTCACCTGAGTTAACGGGTCAATGAGGTGGTGGGTTTGGGCGGACTCATCGCCAAAACGTCGTTTGAGTTGGCTTGAGGTGGCAATGGCACCGCGTTGAAGTCGAACAATGCAGACATGTTCACTTTCGTCGAATGGGTTCTCAACACCAAGCCGCCAGGCAACACCATCAGGAGCATCCCCTAGAACAACGATGTCTCCACCAAGTTCAGCCATCACCCCAAATGCTCCGTGAGCAAGTGCAAACTCAGCAATGAGATCTGCAGCAAAGCCTTTGCCGATTCCGCCGGGGTCAAGTGTTGTGCCGAGGGGAACAATGACGGTGTCATCTGTAAATTCGATCCCGGCAAGATTGCCTGGAGTGCGAGCAGACGCGGGCAGTGTCGTAACTTTTTCTGGAGCGACAGCCGAGGCTACATACCCTGCAGCAAGCACGTGAGGAAGCAGCGTGGGGTCATAGGTGCCCATAGAGAGAGTGTTCCCGGCAATCATGGTTGCGATGAGTTGCCTTGTCAGTGGGGCGATTGAGACGGGCTTGCCCTCTGACCAGTTGATTCGAGAAATGTCGCTGTCGGGAACGAACCTGCTCCATAGACGCTCACACGTTTCGGCGAGCGCCCAGCATTCATCAAGAAGCTTGTCGCTCCCGCCTACCAGTGAGATGGTTCCGTGGCCACCCATAATCCGTTGCCGACGCGAAAGAACCCCGGGCAGGGAATTCGTGTGAGCGAATACCGCGCGCAGGGCTGATTTCGAAATCTCATCGGCCATTGGGGTTTATCCGCCAGAGCCAGCAGTGGTGCCATTAACGGGGGCAGCGGGTGCAGGGGCGGGTGCAGGTGGTGCAACCTCAACGGGGGCAACCACGGCGGGGGCGTCAACGGGTGCAGCAGGAGCTACTTCCTGTGAAGGAGCTACTGCTTGACCTGGCGCTGGAGCTGGTGCGGGGACAGCTTCGGGCGCAACTTCAGCCACAGGAGCTAACGGTTGACCAGTTGCCGGATCAATGCTGGTGGGGGTTTGGGTACTTGTGTTGGCCTGAACGACACTCGCTTCTTCTGCGTTCGCAGTGACTTGAAAACCTGTCACGATGCCCACAAGTGCAACGCCTGAGGCAACACCGACGAGTTTGCGAGCAGACTCAGCGGGGTGAATGCGCTTAGTCATCGTCTTCCTCCTCGTGATCTTCGTCTTCGTGCTCATCCTCTTCGTGCTCATCCTCATCTTCATAATTTGCAGAAGCTGGGCCCGCTCCTGAGACACGGGTACCAGAGCCACCTGTCGTACCGTTTACGACCTGTGCCTGGGGGTTCTGAGCAGCTGGGGCTTGGCCAGGTGTCTGTTGGCGGGGCGCCTGAGTCGACGTTCCCGAAGCCACAGCAGGGTCAACTGGTGCTGTTGTTACAGCAGGATCAGTGGGTGCGGGGGTCGCAGTGGGAGCTGAGGTGGGGGCAACCGTTGCGGCAGGGTCTGGCAGCAAAGTATCTGTCGCAGTACCGATGGTCGAAGGGTCGATATTGGCCAGCGTGTCCGTGTTCACAGCCATGGCTGTGGTTGCGGTTCCCAGTACGCCCACAATCGAGAGGGCAGTAACAAATTGTGACTTCATACCTTTGACACTACGAAAAGGTCATTAAAGAGACTCCCCCAGAAAATCCAAGATTCATCCAATTTTCCAGGAAGGGGCTTCGTGGCATCGTTTCACCCCGGTTACACAGCCAGAATGGAAACATGCGAGTCCTAGTCGTCGAAGATGATCAGTCAGTTGCCGACGGTCTACTCGATGGTCTGAGCGCAGGTTCATTTGACACTGTTCACGTCACGACCGGGGCGGCCGCACTGGCTTCGGTGCCTGAGTTTGACCCTGATCTCATTTTGTTGGACTTAGGGCTCCCCGATATGGACGGCACCGATGTCTGTCGAACGATTCGACAGACATCCTCAGTGCCCATCATTGTGGTGAGTGCACGTGATGAAGAGATTGACCGAGTAGTTGCCTTAGAAATAGGTGCGGACGACTACGTTGTAAAGCCTTTTGGCATGCGCGAGCTCATAGCGAGAATTCGAGCAGTTGCCCGGCGTTCAACCTCGGCTGATGCCGAAGTAGCACCTGCTGCTATCAGGGCTTTTGGTCCGCTAATCATTGACATTCGTACTCAACGCGTCAGCCTCAATGGTGAGGTCATTCATATGACGGCTAAAGAGTTCGAATTGCTGGAGTACCTTTCCACTGACCCCGGTGCGGTGTTCAAGCGTTCCGACATCCTGCATGACGTCTGGGATACCAATTGGTATGGCACAAGTAAAACCCTTGATGCCCACATCGCTGCCATTCGCAAAAAGCTCGGCAATCCTTTGTGGATTGAATCGGTTCGTGGAGTGGGCTTCCGATTTGGCGTGCCTTCATGAAGTGGCGGTTTATTACAGCGCTGATGTCTGTCACCTTGCTGGTGTTGTTGGTCCAAGACATTCCTTTAGGGTTTTATCTCCAGCAAGTTGAGCACGAACGCATCATCACGTCGCTCGAACGTGATGCGTTCATCCTTGCCGGTCGAAGTGAACAGGCTCTTGAGACAGAAACAGTCGCAGACGACGCAGAGCTCATCGCGGCAGCAAAGGAATACCGCGATGCCGGGGGCTCTCGCGTTGTCATTGTCAACGCTGAAGGAACAGCGGTCGTCATCAGTGATGACGACCAAGCAGATTTGGGAACGTCATACCTCAACCGTCCTGAAATCGCGCAGGCCCTTACCGGACAAATCAGCACAGGAAGTCGCTTCTCAACCACTTTGAATCAAGAACTTCTGTATGTCACTGTTCCGATTCTCAGCGGAACTGAAGTGCTGGGAGCTGTTCGGCTGACGTATCCCGATTATGTTGTAACGAATACGGTGAATAATCAGCTGTGGTTGCTCAGTGTGGTGGCATTGATGGCTCTTGCCCTTGCCGCAGTAGTTGGCTACATCGTCTCAGGAACCATCACGCGTCGGATTCGACTGCTACAAACAGCGACCGAATCTTTGGCAGCTGGAAACCTTGACTCCCGTGCAGATGAATCCCGTGGAACTTCAGAGCTGAAAACACTCGCGGCATCCTTCAACGACATGGCAGAACGTCTCGAAACTCTCATTGGTCAACAGCGAACCTTTGCCGCTGATGCGTCCCATCAGTTGAGGACTCCACTCACTGCCCTGCGTTTGCGTCTTGAACGTGCGCAAGACCTTCTCGAGAGTGATCCCGCTGGTTCCGCAGAACGCTTAGCAGCTGCAGAGGCTGAGGCTGATCGTCTTAGTAACCTCATCGAAGGACTGCTACTGCTGAGCAGAACAGAAGGAACGCAAGTAAGGAGAGAGGTTTTTGACTTGGCTTCTCTTGTGCGTTCACGTGTTGAGCAATGGCAACCATTAGCGGCTGAGTCCGGTGTGAAACTCCGTTATGAAGGTCCCCCTCAGGTTCATGTCGTAGCTGTACCTAACGCCATCGAGCAGATTGTCGATAATTACATTGACAATGCGTTATCGGTGAGTCCAGAAGATTCCCTCATCACTGTCCGCGTTGTTCCCGGCAACTCAACAAGCCAGCTTCATGTTCTTGATCAAGGCCCGGGGTTATCCCCCGAAGAATGCGTTCGGGCCTTTGATCGTTTTTGGCGGGCAAACTCTGACCGTTATGGAAGCGGGCTGGGACTCGCCATTGTTGCGCAGCTCGCGAAAGCCTCCGGGGGTAGCGCTATGCTCACCCCTCGCACTGAGGGCGGGTTGGATGCAATCGCCGTCTTCGAGACCGCCCGAAACTAAGTCCGCCCCTCACCCGGCGCGCATCCAGCTTGCTCCAAGCTCCGCGGGTACGATTTGGGGAGGAATACATCCCTGACTAAGGAGACCTGTGGGCATTCTCGACAACCTTGAACGCAGCCTAGAGCGCGTTGTCAATGGTGCGTTCGCGAAGACCTTCCGTTCCGGCCTTCAGCCCGTTGAGATCACCGCCGCGCTGCGCCGTGAGCTCGACACCAAGGCAGCAGTAGTCTCCCGTGATCGCGTCTTGGTTCCCAACAAGTTCACCGTACGTTTAGCTCCAGACGACTACGAACGTATGGTCGGCATGGGTGCCACGTTGACCGATGAGCTCACCCGGCTTGTGACCAAGCATGCCGCCACTCAGCACTACCAGTTTGCTGGTGGCATCAAGATTTCTCTGCGCTCTGACCCTGCACTTGCAGTGGGTGTTGTGCAGGTTGATTCTGAAAACGTCAGTGGCTCGGTCACGTGGGTTGCTGTGCTGGAGATTGCCGGGAAGCGTTACCCCATCAGCAAATCTCGCACGGTCATTGGTCGTGGCACTGAGGCTGACATCACCGTCGAGGATTCAGGTATTTCTCGCCGCCACGTTGAAGTTCTCTGGGATGGCACCAGAGCGCAGGCTAATGACTTGGGATCAACCAACGGTTCCAAGCTCAACGGCCAGCGTCTCGTCTCTGCTGCCCTTGAAGCAGACTCTGTCATCACCATCGGCCAGACCAACATCATCCTCCGCTTGCTTCCCCAGGCCAGTACTCCCGAGACCTCACCCACCTCAGCTTCTGCGGAAACAGTTCAGACACCTCGCCCAGCAGACCCGGGTGGATTCTGGGGTCCTCGTGAGTGAGCTCACACTTCTCATCCTGCGCATTGGTTTTTTGATAGCGCTGTGGGTGTTCGTGTTTTTCGTTGTCTATGCGGTACGCAGTGATCTCTTCGGCCAGCGCGTGCGCAAAATGCCGGCAGCGACACCGCCTCCGGTAAGTCCGGACGCCAGTGCGTTCCTCACCTCGGCACAACCTCGAGTGACACTTCCCCCCGTTACGAGCGTGGAGCTGGCTCCTGCCGATGGCACGCCGTTGAAACTCGTGATCACCTCTGGCGCCCTCCAGGGTCAAGAGCTTCCCTTGCAGGGCGATGTCATCACGATTGGGCGTTCGCCCGATTCCAGCCTGGTGATTCAGGATGACTACACCTCTACTCACCACGCCAGGCTCGAGGTGCGTGGCGGCAACTGGCTCCTGCGTGACTTGGACTCCACCAACGGAACAACCCTGTCCGGTGCTCGCGTGACGAGCCCTGTTCCTATTCCGCTGAACGCTCCTATTGTTGTGGGCTCGATGACCTTTGAGGTTCGCCGCTAGGCGTCACCTATGTCTAAGCACAGCGCAGCCGCCTCGAACGTGGGCAAGGTTCGAGCATCCAATCAGGATGCCGGCTACGCAGGCACTTACCTCAGCGTTGTTGCTGACGGTATGGGTGGTCACGCTGGCGGTGATGTTGCATCACACTTGGTGATTCGTCACTTGCTCCAGCTAGACAAGGAATACTCCGATGTCGTCGCTGCACAGCAGGATTTGATAGCAACACTGCTGCAGGCAAATGAGATGCTCTCTGATGTTGTCTATGAGCACCCAGAGCTGGCCGGCCTGGGAACGACGGTCAGTGCAATGTTGCGTGTGGGCAGACAAGTTGTCATCGCTCACATTGGTGACTCCCGCATATATTTGCTTCGTGAAGGCAACCTGTCTCAGGTCACGGTTGACCACACCTTCGTTCAGCGATTGATTGACAGTGGTCGGATCACTGAAGAAGAAGCACACGACCACCCTCGCCGTTCAGTATTGATGCGGGTACTCGGTGATGTGGATGCCTCTCCGGAAATAGACACCACCGTTCTTGATATTGCTGAGGGTGACCGGTGGATGCTCTGCTCAGACGGTCTCACCGGTGTGGTGTATTCAGATCGACTCAAGCCGTTCTTGGTTGAAGCTGAAACAGCGGACGACGCTGCAGACACATTAGTTCAGGCCAGCCTCACCGGTGGTGCTCCAGACAATGTCACCGTTGTCGTCGTGGACATCACGGGTGATGACCCTGAGTCTCTTGCAGAATTGGTCGGTTCCGCGGCCGGGCCCATGGCCGTGAAGTCGCCGGAACCTAAACTCATTCCCACCCCGAACTTGAAGCCCCGCCCCAAGCCCAAGAAGCTTCCTATTTCCACCGGCGGAATGAGCGTTCCACCCACCGCGCTGACCGCTCAGCTTGATGCAGTGAAAGCTCAGCGCATACGCCGCCGCGCTGTGTTGATTGGCGGCATGATTCTTGTTCTGGGCGCCATCATTATCAGCGCCATCCTGGGTTACCGCTGGACACAGACCCAGTTTTACGTCGGCAGTGATAACGATTCCGTGGTGATTTATCAAGGCATCTCGCAGAACGTGGCAGGGGTGAGCCTGTCACACGTTTATGTCGACACCGATATTCCTCTGGACACCCTCACGGCCTATCAGCAGCAGCAAATCAAGAACGGCATTTCTTTCGGAACCTATAACGAAGCACAAAGCCTGATTGATTCCCTGACTTCAGGGGCAAGTAAATAATGTCCGTTCCTGCATCACAAGACTTTGTCGCCACCGGTTCGATAGGGCGACTCAAGCGTGCGCGCGTGTCTCAACGCATGCGCAACGTTGAACTCATCCTGGTTCTTGTTGCCAGCTTCATCAATGTTGCCGCTTTAGTTCTGGTTCAATGGGGCGTTCTGGGAAAGATTGATGCTGGTCCGTTGGCGATTTGTGGGCTGCTTGCCGTGTTGGTTCTCTCCATTCACGTGGCTATGCGTTTTGTGGCCCCCCAAGCAGATGCGCTCATTCTTCCAGTGGCCACCCTGCTTAATGGTCTGGGTATTGCCGAGATTTATCGCATCGACCTCGCCCTCGGGAATGAAGGCTGGGATTCCCTCGCGAACAAGCAGATCGCCTGGACGGCATTGGCGCTGGGTGCTGCATTGGCCACCATCATGTTTATTCGACACCAGCGTGTGTTGCAGCGCTACACCTACGTCGCCGGTTTACTCGCCGTCATCTTGGTTGCTCTGCCCATGGTTCCGGGTCTGGGTATTTCTATCAACGGTGCCCGAGTGTGGATTCAGCTCGGTGGCCTCACCTTCCAGCCTGGTGAGATTGCCAAGATTGCTCTGGCTGTGTTCTTTGCCGGGTATTTAGTCCAGCGCAGAGAAAGCCTCTCTATGGTGGGACGTACTTTCCTTGGAATGCGTTTCCCCCGTGGCCGTGACCTAGGGCCCATCATCGTGGTGTGGGCGTTGTCCATGGCCGTGATCGTGTTCCAGCGTGACCTGGGAACGGGCCTGTTGTTCTTCGGCTTGTTCTTGGTCATGCTCTATGTCGCTACCGGTCGAGGCAGCTGGGTTGCCTTGGGACTGGGACTTGTGGGCTTTGGCGCGGTTGTTGCCAACCAAACCTTGGACTACGTCAACGGCCGCTTTGCAAACTGGTACGACGCTTTCAATGACGCCAACTTCACAGCGGACGGTGGAAGCTACCAGCTCGTGCAGGGCTTGTTTGGCTTAGCCCACGGTGGTGTCATCGGCACCGGACTCGGTGAGGGTATGCCCGAGGTGACACCGGTGTCACAGAGTGACTACATCATTGCCAGCTTGGGTGAAGAGCTCGGGCTGGCTGGCATCTTTGCCATCCTGTGCCTGTATCTCCTCTTGGTTGGTCGCGGATTGCGCATTGGTTTTGCTGGCCACGATGACTTCAGCAAGTTGCTTGCTGTGGGCCTGTCCTTCACGATTGCGTTACAGTGCTTCATCGTGATTGGTGGCGTGATGCGCGTCATTCCTCTGACGGGTCTGACCACACCGTTCCTGGCGGCAGGTGGTAGTTCCTTGGTCGCCAACTGGATTATTGCTGCGCTGGTATTGCGCCTTTCCGACTCCATCCGCAGCGAACCTAGGTTGGTGGTTGGATGAACCGCGAACTGAAGCGGGTCACCATGGTGGTGATCGGGATGTTTGTTGTGCTGTTTCTTGCCGCCAGTACGATTCAGGTGTTTACGGCTGATCTGCTCTATTCAGACTCTCGTAACACCCGCACCATCTTTGATAGCTACCGCTACAAACGGGGACCGATTCTGGTAGCCGGCGCACCCATTGCTGAATCTGTGCCTGTGGATGACAACTACCGGTACCAGCGGACCTACCCCAACCCTGCTACGTATGCAAACGTAACCGGGTACTTCACCCTGAACCAGGGCATGACAGGTATTGAAGGAACCCTCAACTCTTACCTGAGCGGCAAAACTGGTTCACAGTTCCTCAATCAGCTCAACTCAATACTCACCGGTCAAGAACCTCAAGGAGCAAGCGTTGCGCTAACCCTTGACCCAGACATGCAGCAAGCAGCATTCGATGCACTGGGTGATTATGAGGGTGCTGTTGTTGTGACTGAACCCAGCACAGGCAAAATCCTGGTGATGGCCTCTAAGCCCAGTTATGACCCCAACTTATTGGCAGCCCACAACGCTGACGAAGTGATCGCTGCCTATAACGCGCTGAACAATGACCCGCTCAAGCCACTGATCAACAAGGCCATTGCCGGAGACATGAACCCTCCCGGTTCGGTATTCAAGCTGGTCATGGTGGCAGCTGCGCTCGAATCGGGAAAGTACACCCCGGACAGCACCTTTGATAATCCCTCCAGATTCCAGCTTCCTGGAACGGATGTGTTTATCCAGAACTCCACATTCACCTCGTGTGGTCCTGGTGCGACGGTCACCTTGGCTACCGCACTGCGTTTGAGCTGCAACATTCCATTTGCCGAGCTGGGACTTGAACTGGGGCGTAAAGCAATCCTGGATCAGGCCAAGAAGTTCGGTTTCAACACCTCTTTTGATGTGCCCATGAAAGCGGCGGCAAGCGAATTCCCCACCGTCATGAACGAACCACAGACGGCCCTTGCTTCTTTTGGACAATATGACGTCCGTGCCACCCCGCTGCAGATCGCGATGGTTTCAGCCGCCATTGCCAACGGCGGCAAGGTGATGTATCCCACGGTGCTCGATCAAATCCTCGAGCCCACACTCAAACCAATTTCACAGTTTGAGGCGAAAGAATTCTCTCAGGCAATCAGCCCAGAGAACGCTGCGACCATCACCCAAATGATGATCAACAACGTCGATAACAGCAATCTCATAACTAATGTGAGAATTGATGGAGTGAAGGTCGCGGGTAAAACCGGTACGGCCCAGAATGGGGACGGGGAACCGTACACATTCTGGTTCACCGGATTCGCTCCGGCTGAAGCTCCGAGATATGCCATCGCCGTTGTCATTGAAAACGGTGGTGGGCTCGGTCAAAACGGTTACACCAATGACATCGCAGTGCCAATCGCAAGAAAAGTCCTAGAGGCAGGGTTAAACAAATGAGACCAACAGCTGGAATGACCTTTGGCGGTCGTTATGAACTCCAGTCGCGCATTGCCATTGGTGGCATGGGTGAGGTCTGGCAGGCCACTGACCTCGTCATTGGTCGACTAGTCGCGATCAAGATCTTGAAGGACGAGTACCTGGGTGACCCCGGCTTCCTCGAGCGCTTCCGCGCTGAAGCACGTCACGCTGCCCTGGTGAACCACGAAGGTATTGCCAACGTGTATGACTACGGCGAGGAAGAAGGCTCTGCTTATCTCGTCATGGAACTTGTTCCTGGTGAACCTCTCTCCGCCGTCATTGAACGGGAGAAAACTCTGTCCATTGACAAGGTTCTCGACATCATGGCGCAGACTGCCGCTGCCCTTCAGGCTGCTCACAGCGCAGGACTTGTCCACCGTGACATCAAGCCTGGAAACATGCTGATCACCCCTGAAGGTCGCGTGAAAATCACCGACTTCGGTATTGCACGTATTGCTGACCAGGTTCCCCTGACCGCAACCGGTCAGGTGATGGGCACCGTTCAGTACCTCTCACCAGAGCAGGCCAGCGGTCACCCCGCTTCGCCTTCTACTGACATTTACTCACTCGGTATCGTCGCTTACGAATGCTTGGCAGGTAAGCGTCCATTCACCGGTGAATCTCAGGTAGCAATTGCGATGGCTCAGATTAATGAAGAGCCTCCACCACTTCCCGACACCATCGCTGAGCCAGTTCGCAACCTTGTTTATTCCTGCATTGCGAAGAAGCCTTCCGACCGACCCGCGTCTTCCGCAAACCTGGCACGTGCTGCCCAAGCTCTGCGTCGCGGAGACCTTCAAGGTGCTGCAGCAGCGGTCCCTGGCGTTCTCGGAACAACCACCACCCCATTGGATGCAACCGTGGTTATGCCACGCACTGCTGAAACCGGAGCGACAACCGTTTTGAACATTCCTGATGCACCAGAGCCCGTTGACACCGCCGCGAAGAAGAAGCGCAGTCCCTGGACGTGGCCTCTGATTGCTCTTGTTGGTGTGCTCGTGATCGTGATCATTGGCGCGGTCGTTGCACTGACTTCTGGTGGAAGCTCACCCACTCCGACACCTACTGACTCAACTCAGTCGGCGAGCCCCACCAAGTCGAAGACACCAAGTCCAACCCCCACAGGTTCGGCAACCCCCACGACCGCAGCCATCAACAAGGCTGACTATGTGGGCAAGTCTCTTGCTGACGCAACAGCAGCGCTTGAGAAGTTGAACATGAACGTCAACGCAGTCAAGGGAACCGCTGCACCCAGTGCTGACAAGGTTGGTGTGGTCTACGACGTCAACCCCACCGGTCCTCAGGTTGCTAACGGAACCACCATCAACGTGACCTACTACGGTGACCTGCCTGTTGCTCCGGCTCCTACGGCAGCTCCAACCCTCAACGATGACAATGCAACTCCAGGTCAAGCGTTGACAGCGACCTGGGCTGGATATTCCTCCTGCCCATCAGGCCACAGCCTAGAAAGCTACACCGTGCTAGTTGATGGCACTGCAGTTTCGTCGGTTCCCAACGCATCTGCACCCTTCACTGCACCTTCTGCCTTGGGTAACCACACTGTTTCTTACCAGGTGACCTGCTCCGGTCTCGCTATCTCGGGAAGCTCCCCCACCACGAGCTTCACCGTCTCAACTCTGGGCTAGATTAGACCTATAGTCTCACCAGGGGGAATCAGTGCCACTCAGTAACCAGATCATCGCTGGGCGCTATGAACTCATCAAACTCATCGGCAGCGGTGGGATGGCTGATGTTTATGTCGCTCAAGATTCTGTGCTGAATCGCAAGGTTGCTATCAAGGTTCTCAATGAGGAGCTGGCTGCGAACAAAAAGTTCAGCCAGCGTTTCAAGCAAGAAGCCAAGTCAGCTTCCTCGATGGATCACCCCAACATTGTGAGCGTTCTTGACGCCGGCGAAGCAACGGAGACTGACGCAAACGGCGTCAAACACACCTACGCCTATCTGGTCATGGAATATGTCGATGGCCTTGAACTGTCCAAGCTGGTCAAGCGTGGTCCGCTCAAGATTCCTGAAGCTGTTCGTGTGACCAAAGAACTGCTTTCTGCCGTTGAGTTTGCGCACAATAAGGGCATCGTTCACCGGGACATCAAGCCTGACAACATCATGCTCACCCGCACCGGCAAGGTGAAAGTGCTGGACTTTGGTATTGCTCGTGCCGTGGCAGAGACGTTTGATGACCTCACCACCACGACATCCATCCTCGGCACTGCTGCTTATTTCTCCCCTGAACAAGCTCAGGGACAGAAAGTGGATATTCGCACTGACCTCTATGCGGTGGGAATCGTTCTGTTTGAAATGCTGACCGGCAAGGTGCCCTTCACCGGTGACACCGCGGTTGCTGTGGCTCACCAGCACATCCATGCCCACCCGCCAGCACCGAGTTCGATTAATCCCAAGGTTTCCTTAGCTCTAGACCAGGTAGTTTTCACAGCACTAGCCAAGGACAAGGCTGATCGCTTCCAGACCACCGCTGAATTCGGTCGCGAACTACGTGCAGCCGCTGTGGCGAAACCAGCAGCTACCAAGCCAGCCCCGACACCTGCTGCTGTCGTGGAAGAAAAGGCTCCAAGTCCTGCACCTAACGACCTCGAGTCTCTCCTGGGAGCAAACATCTCACAGCCAGCTGTTGAGAAGTCCACAACTGCTTCTGAACTCCCCGATGACTTCCTGTTCCTCTTTGGTGACGACCCACAAACAGCGCCAACGCTGATTCAGCCTGAGAAGTTCCGCCCCGAGCCCAAGCGTGTTGTCACCGCGGTGGCAATTATTGCCTTGGTCTTTGGCGCCATTGCGGGTATGGGTCTGTGGGTGGCCACACTGCAACCCACCAACATCTTCCCCTCCTCCACGGTGACTGTCCCTGCTTTGCAAAACGTTGCTGAAAGGGACGCCATCAAACAACTGCAGGACCTCGGACTGATCACTAGTGAAGTGGTGGAGAACAACGCACTCGTGAAAAAGGGCAAGGTCATTCGCACCGAACCTGAAAAGGGTGCCGTGCTTGACCCTGGAACACCCATCACGGTCTACGTGTCTGCAGGTAAAACCATGGTTGAGGTGCCTCAAGTTGCAGACATGACTGTGGCTGACGCCAAGGTCCAACTGGAAGCAGTCGGTTTAGTTGTGGGAACAACGACCGAAGCTCACTCACCTTCCTACGCAGCCGGACTGGTTATTAGCACCACCCCAACATTGGGTACCAAACTGATCCAAGGCAGCAAGGTGAACTTACTGGTCTCTGACGGCAAGATTGAGATTCCTGACCTCAAGGGCAAGACAGTTACAGATGCCAACAACCTCTTGAGCACTCTCTCGATCACACCCACCGTTCAGGCAGACACGAGTTGTGCAAAGGGAGAGCAGCCGACTGTTCGTGCACAGTCGCCTGCTCCAGGAGTTGTTGCCCAGGGAACCGCTGTCACGATCACCTACTGCGCAGGCTGATTCCTAGCGAATCAGTGGGCTCTTTGTCAGAGCGAGTGTGGCGGCACCAGCCAAGCCACACACTTCCAACCAGTTACCAAGCATGGTGTACCCACCCTCGGTGAGTACAGACTCAGGGTGGAACTGAACACCATAGATGGGTACGTCTTTGTGCTGAAGGCCCATGATTACTCCACCAGTGGTTGAGCTGGTCACGGTGAGCTCGTCGGGAACTGTTGAGTTCACTACGGCAAGTGAGTGATAGCGGGTTGCCGTGAAGGGCTGCGGAACTGCGGTGTAGAGGGTACTGTCATTGTGGTTAATGAGCGAGGTCTTGCCATGCATCAGCTCTTCAGCATTTGTCACGGTTGCTCCAAAAGCTTCACCAATTGCTTGGTGTCCTAGGCACACTCCGAGCAAGGGGATGCCCTGCTTACGGGCAGAGTGAACTGCAGCGATAGAGACACCCGCATCTGAGGGTTTGCCTGGACCGGGGGAAACCAGAACTCCGTCATATTCGGCGAGGGTGGCATCAAGCTCAGCTAGAGGAATTTGGTCGTTGCGCACAACAATCGTCTCAGCACCCAGCTCTTGCAGATACCCGTTGAGGGTATAGACAAAGCTGTCGTAGTTATCGATTACCAAGATCCTGGTCATTGGTTAACCGTAACCTGTCGAACGGAGATTGCCGTATCCACGGCTGGAAAGACAAAGAGCATCAACAGGGTAATAATGACTGCTGCTGCACCGGTCAAGAGGGCAATCTTGACCCACAACTTTCCCGGCAATACTCGCCACAATGCTGCATACATCAGGATTCCACCTTCTGTGTCTTGGCCATGTCAGGGGGAGGTCCCGCATCTCTGGGTCGCCACGACTCTAAAACGCTATAGACAATCATGCGTTCTGCATCACCCAAGAGGGGGTTGCACGTGGTGATGGTGAGAATGCTTTGATCTCCGGGAGATTCATTTGTTCCGGGAACGGGAAGAAGAACATCAATCGCGCTGGGCAGCACAAACTCATAGTTGCGGAAAGCGTAGGTGTAATACCCGTCGGCTGTTTCTACGTAGATTTTGTCACCCAATTGCAAGTTGGGTGCATTTCCAAATGGGCTGCCCCAGTTGGTGCGGTGAACGGCGAGCGCGAAGTTGCCTGGCTGGCCCGGCCACTGTGTGTCAGGGTAACGACCGTAGTAGCCATTGTTGAGCACAGTGGAGAGGTCAATGCTGTTCTTCACCACACGGGTGGAGTCGGCACCCAGACGTGGAATGTAGATGGTGGCGAACTTGGCGCCGTCACCAACACCGGCAAACGCGGGTGCCGGCCCGAAGTCTTCAGATGCGGGGGCAGAGGATGCTTTGTCTTTATCTGCCGTCCACTCCTTCACCAGCTCTTGAGACGCGTTCTGCTGTTGACCAGCGACGACCGCATTATTGATCCACAGCTGCCACGCCAGGAAGAGCAGGACGATTGCCCCGAAGGTGATGAGGAGTTCGCCAACAACGCCCATCAGGCGTGAGAGAGTTACGGGCTTGAACACTTACCCAACTTTACCGGTCTGAATATGCGCATCCTGAGGAGTTACTGATTTCGGGTAGACTTTTGAGCACTATGGCTGAAGCAAAGAAGAAGCGCACTAAGGCTCCTCGCAACACCGAGGCTACTGGCGCAGATGCACCGAACCCCGCATGGTTTAAGCCCGTGATGTTTGGCTTCATGCTCATTGGTCTGGTCTGGATCATCGTGTTCTACATCAGCCAGGGCACGCTGCCCATTATGTCCCTCGGTTCATGGAACATCCTGGTCGGTTTCGGCATTGCCTTCATCGGCTTCCTGATGACCACACGGTGGCGCTAACTCTAATTACACCCGTGTAATTCTCCCCATGTGGAAAACCATGTGGATAACTCTCGTTGTTAACCCTGCACAAACAGGGGGGCATGTGAGAGGGCTAATGCCACAAAAGCCAGCACGGTGAGGCTGACAAGTGCTAACTGAAGCTTCTGCTGGGTGTACTTCCGTGTCTGCACGAAGATGAACCCCAGAAGCGCACCACCGAGCAAACCACCCAGGTGGGCCTGCCAGGAGACACTCATGCCTGGCAAGAAGCCAATGACCAGGTTGATGCCCACGAGCACTAATAACTGGGTAGTTTCCCCACCCAGCTTGCGTTGAATGACCAAAAAGGCACCCAATAAACCGAAGATAGCTCCAGAGGCACCCACCACAAAGGTGTCATGGGATGCCCAGAACATCACACCCAGTGATCCAGCCAAGCCGGAAGCTAAATAGAGCGTGAGGAAACGCCCCCTCCCCAGCATGCGTTCGAGCATCTGGCCGAAAATCCACAACGTGTACATATTCAGCAGGATGTGGAAAACAAACCCTGTTGAATGCGTAAAAACCGAAGTCAGCATGCGCCAGGGCTCATACGGAGCGCCCACAGCGGCATATTCGCCAAAGGTATAGAACGGCGCATAAGCCAGGTAGCCGGTGGCATCCAAGCCCGGAATCCACTGAATCAGATAGAAGAGTGTTGTGATCGCGATGAGGGTATAGGTCACTACCGGGGTCTGATTACCCCGTCCCCCCAAAGGTTGCCGACCCACACGTGGCGCACGAGCGTGAGCCTGACCTAAACACTCAGGACAAATCACGCCCACCGGCGCTGGTGTTTGGCACTGTGGGCACACAAAACGGTCGCAGCGTTGGCAGCGAATATAGGTCGCCGTTCCTGGATGGCGAAAACAGGAAGGGGCTACCTCAGCGGTAGCCCCAAAGCCTGTCTCGTTTGTCACGAAAAGTTAGACCTGTTCAATAGTGATGGACTCGATCACAACATCATCGAGTGGGCGGTCGCGACCATCGGTCGAGACGTTACCCAGCTGGTCAACAATCGCGCGGCTTGCCTCATCTTCAACAGCACCAAAGATGGTGTGCTTTCCCTGCAACCAGGTGGTGGGTGCAGTGGTGATGAAGAACTGAGAACCGTTGGTTCCCTTACCGCCGTAAGTGCCCGCGTTAGCCATAGCAAGTACGTAAGGCTGAGTGAAGTTGAGCTCAGGGTGGATCTCGTCGTCGAACTGGTAGCCAGGGCCACCGGTACCAGTACCCAAGGGATCGCCACCCTGGATCATGAAGTCAGGAATGATGCGGTGAAAGACAACGCCGTTGTAGAGAGGGTCGTTGCGCTTTGCGCCGGTGCGAGGGTCAGTCCACTCGATATCTCCGGTGGCCAAACCTACAAAGTTCTTCACGGTCTTAGGAGCGTGGTTTCCGTAGAGGTTGATCTTGATGGGGCCAAGAGTGGTGTTCATCGTGGCAACTGCAGTGTGAATAGACATGGCTCAATCTTTTCATACGGGTGGGTTACTTCCTTGTTACGTTCGCTCACCGGGGAACAGCTCTTGTGGCATTCACAGCTAACAGTGGCAAGATGGAACTATGGCTCGCAAAAAGATGACAGAAGCAGAAGCACTCAAGGCTCACGCAGAGGAGCTTTTGCGCGAACAGCAACAAGTTCTTGCTCACGCAGGATCAGTTGTTCGCGAAGCGAGCCGTGAGCTCGGTCGCGTCACCTCCGAAGAGGTCTTCCCTCGTGTCGTTCGTGGTTCTCGCGCCGCAGCACAGACCACCCGCGACAAGCTTGTGGATGATGTCCTTCCGACCGTGGCATCCGTCATCGGTTCAACCCTCTCCGTTATTGACGCAGCTCGTGACAAGCGAGTGAAAGAAGTAACCAAGCAGGTTGCCAAGCTGACTGCCGGCAAGAAGGTCGTTGCACCAGCAGCTTCTGCGAGCGCAGGTAAATACATCGCAGCAGGTATTGGAATCGCTGCTCTCCTCGGTATTGGTTACGTTGTCTGGCAGACCTTCCGTGCCGACGACGAGCTCTGGGTCTCTGAAGACGAATAAGCCCTCATGGCTTTAGTGCTACCCCAATTCCCTGTGGGGTCAGTTCTTATGCCGTATATGCCTCTGGCATTACGTGTGTTTGAACCCCGCTATCTCAAGCTCATGGGCGATCTGGTGGGGTCTGAAAACCCTGTATTCGGAGTTCCCCTCCACCCTCAACGCGTTGCAGCAGGTGAGCAGCCTGAACGCTTGACCGTTGGCACGGTTGCCAAAGTCGAAGACTTCGGCATGACCGATGAACACCTAGGCATTACTGCCACCGGCACCAAGCGATTTGTCGTTACGAAATGGCTCGAAGCAGACCCTTACCCACGAGCCGAGGTTGCCTACCTTCCCGACCTCGTGTGGGAAGAGAAGTTTGATTCCCAGCGAATAAGCCTGGAACTGGAAGTACGAAGCTTGCTGGCACGAGCTAGTAAGTACGGTGAGATGCTCTGGGATGCAGATACAGAAGTCTCGAATGAGCCAGTTGCTGCCATCTGGCAGCTAGCCGCCATGCTTCCTGTCCCACCCCAGGAACAACACACCATGTTGCAAGCTGAGAGCCTCGAAATGCTCTTGGAAACTGCACTCGCTATTTGTGCGGGCGGCAACCGTTTCCTTGATGGTCTCGATGCCGGGGAGTCACCCCAACAGGACGACTGACCTGCGGGATACTGGAGCAATGACCGGCTCTGCAACACCTGAATCATGGAATGACGCCGTATTGCGCACGCAACACCACCCTCACTTCATGCAGTCTCTGGCCTGGGCCCAGTTCAAGACCGGTTCTGGCTGGGAACCTTCGGGGCACCGCCTGACAGACAGCTCTGGTGCTGACGTTCTTGCTGTTCAAGAATTCACTCGTCCCGCGTTCGGCTTAGGCAACCTCATTCATGCGCCTCGTGTTTCTGGAATGACGCCAGAGAAGGTGAAGGTTCTCACCGAGCACGCGCAGAAACTTCGCGGAGGCAAGAACCTTGCCTACAAGATCGAGACCTACCAACAAACCGACCCTGAACTGATTGCTGCGTATAAACAGCACGGCTGGGTCGAAGCGTATCCCTCTCAGTATCAGTGGTCGGTCACGGTGGATCTCACGCCTGACGAAGACACCATGTTTGCCAACTTTGGTCCCAAGGCGCGTAATC